>NZ_JBSHNE010000001.1:0-121592 GCF_053646035.1 Streptomyces sp. NPDC055287
GTTGATAGGCCAGATGTGGAAGCCCGGTAACGGGTGGAGCTGACTGGTACTAATAGGCCGAGGGCTTGTCCTCAGTTGCTCGCGTCCACTGTGTTAGTTCTGAAGTAACGAACTGTGCCGATTTCCGGTTCGATATCTTCATAGTGTTTCGGTGGTCATAGCGTTAGGGAAACGCCCGGTTACATTCCGAACCCGGAAGCTAAGCCTTTCAGCGCCGATGGTACTGCAGGGGGGACCCTGTGGGAGAGTAGGACGCCGCCGAACAATCATTCAACGCTGGTCCCTGAACTTCGGTTCGGGGACCAGCGTTTTTTTATGCCCTGTTACTTGGTGTTCACGTTGTACGACCAGCATCCCAGACATGGGGACGATCGGAATGCTGAAGTCCGCGGGTGTCGGTGCGGGTGACGAGGTCATCGTGCCGGCCTACGGGAACGCCGAAGTGGCAGAGGCCGTGCTGGCCGTTGGCGCCATGCCCGTCTTCGCCGACATCGACGGGGCCACGTACTGTCTCGACGCGGTGGCTGCCGAGGCTGCCGTCACGTCGCGTACGGCAGCCATCGTCGCCGTACCCCGATTCGGGTACCTGGCCGGCGTGCGGCCGGTGCAGGAGCTCGGGCGGCGGCGGGGGCTCCTGGTGGTGGAGCACCGCGAGGGGGAGACCCCCGATCCGAGTGCGCTCGCTCAACGGCAGGTGCACGCGGCTTATTTGGGCCGACGGCTCACCGGAGTGCGGACCCCGGAGGCGTGCGTGGGGCATAAGTACCAGCAGTACGTCGTCAGGGTGCCCGGCAATGGGAGGCCGGATCGTGACGCGTTCGCGCGCGCTGTGCGGCGAAGGGGTGTGGATGTTCAGGTGCCTGTGAAAACGCCCGTACACCGTCTGCCGGCCTTCCGGCGGGAGATCAGTCTGCCCCAGACCGAGCATGCTGCCGACGAGACGCTCGCGTTGCCCATCGGCGATCCGCTGTCGCGCCGTGACCTCCAGCGTGTTGTGGCAGCGTGCAACGCGCTGGGTGGGCTCCTGCAACCTGCCTTCTAGGAACTTTGTTTGGGGTGGGACACGAAGCTCCACCATCCGGGTGGCCGCATTGGGGCATGGTGGCGGCGGGGCGCGGACGCTCCAGAGGAACGGCGGGTTCGGAACACTCCTGGGATTCAGGTATGATCTGTTCCGTTGCCGCAGCGCAGCAGAGGCCCCAATAGCTCAGTCGGTAGAGCGTCTCCATGGTAAGGAGAAGGTCTACGGTTCGATTCCGTATTGGGGCTCAACACACGAAAGGCCCCCGCCGGTTGGCGGGGGCCTTTCGCGTACTTCCTACGGGTTGTGCGGCATCGGGACGCGCATGGCGAGGATGGCCATGTCGTCGGAGGCCGGTTCGGCGGCGAAGCGTTCCACGGCGCGCAGGATGCGGGCGGCGACGGCGCCGGCCGTCAGGCCCGTACAGGTAGCCAGGACGTCGGCCAGGCCGTCGTCGCCGAGCATGCGGGTGCCTTCGCGGCGCTCTGTGACGCCGTCGGTGACGCACAGGAGTACGTCGCCGGGGTCGAGGGTGACGGTCTGCTCGTACAGCTCCAGGTCCTCCATGACGCCGAGCAGCGGCTGGGGTTCGGCGGCCGGTTCGACCGAGCCGTCCGGGCGCAGGCGCAGCGGGAGGGGGTGGCCGGCGCAGACGACCTTGAGGATGGCGCTGCCGTCCTCCTGGGGCCACAACTCGCCGTACAGGAGCGTCAGGAAGCGGCTGCGGGCGCCCTCGTCGAGGATCGCCGCGTTGAGGCGTTCCAGGACGGCGGGGCCGCCGAAGCCCTCGCGGGCGAGGAGGCGCAGGGCGTGGCGGGCGAGACCGGTGACGGCGGCCGCTTCTGGGCCCGTTCCGCAGACGTCGCCGATGGCGAAGCCGTACGCGCCGTCGCGGATCGGGAAGAGGTCGTAGAAGTCGCCGCCGACCTCGTTGCCCTCGCCGGCGGCCCGGTAGATGACTTCCACCTCGACGTTCGGGACGTTCGGGAGCTCCGGGGGGAGCAGGCTGCGCTGGAGGGACTGGCTGATGGCCATGCGCTCGGAGTACAGGCGCGAGTTGTCCAGGGCCAGCGCGGCGCGGCGGGAGAGGTCCTCGGCGAGTTCGAGGATCTCCTGGCGGAAGTGGTCGTCGGTGGGCTTGCCGAGGGTCAGCATGCCGATGACGCGGTTGCGGGCGACCAGCGGAAGGACGACGGTCTCGCCGCCGACCGCGGCGGCCGTGGCGAGCGTGGTGCCGATGCCCGATCCGAGGTGCGGGGTGGAGCCCAGGTTCAGGCTGCGCATCGACGTACGGAGGGCTGCCTGGTGAGCGGCTTCGCCGGGGGCGGCCCAGACGCGGGCGCCTGGGGTCGGGACGGGCTCCGGCGGGTCGATCTTGGAGAGGAGGGCCTTGAGGCCGTCGATGCGCTCCTCGTCCTCGTGGAGCACGAACGAGAGGTACGGCTCGGAGGACTGGTCGGCGATGGTGTAGACGGCGCACCAGGTGGCGAGGGTGGGGACCGTCATCTGTGCCATCAGCGCGAGGGTCTGGTCGCGGTCGAGCGTACCGGCGAGGAGGTCGGACGCCTCGACCAGGAAGGAGAGCGAGCCGCGGCGCAGGCGCTCCAGCTCGCCGAGGCGGGCGGACTCGACGGCGAGTGCGATGCGGTCGGCGGCGAACTGCAGGCGCAGCGCCTCTTCGTTCGAGTACCGGCCCGGGGCTTCGGCGGCCACACCGAGTGAGCCGGTGAGGCGGCCCTCGACCTTGAGGGGGACGGTGACGACGGAGCGCATGCCGGTGCCGTCGAGGAGCGGTACGGCGCCCGGGACGGCCGCCAGGTCGTCGTGGACGGCGGGCATGCGGGCGGAGCCGTAGCGGCCCGTGCCGGCCTCCACGGGGACGCGGGCGAATCGCTGGCGGGCGGAGGGGAGGCCGGTGGTGGCCCGTACCTCCAGCTCGGTCTCGTCGTCGGTGGCGAGGAGCAGGAACGCGGAGTCGGCGTCCAGCATGTCGCGGGAGCGCTCGACGGTGCGCTGAAGGAGGCCGTCGAGGTCGTCGGGGGCGGGGGAGCCGATGAAGACCTCGAAAGGGTCCATGGTGCGGCCCTCGGAGAGCGAGCCCTTGGCGGTGTCGCTGGGGGTGCGCTGGGGGGTCTGGAGCACGGCGCGCTCGAAGTCGCGTACGAGGAGGCAGACGGTGGAGGGCTCGCCGGCGGTGTCCCGTACGCGCAGGTGGGAGGCGTAGACGGCGACGGTGCGGCCGTCGGCGGCGCGGACGCCGTAGCTGCCTTCCCAGCGGGAGAGCTGGAGGGCGTCGGCGATGCCGGTGGCGATTCCGGGGGTGTGCGGCCAGGCGGCGAAGTCGGTGAGCTGCTTGCCGGTGACCTGGTCGGCGGCGTATCCGAAGAGTTCTTCCGCGTCCTCGTTCCAGGCGTTGATGGCGCCGGAGCGGTCGATCTGGACCACGGCGACGCGGATCCGGCCGTCGGCGACCGGGAGGAGCTCGACGGGGAGGACCGGGCCGGCGGAGCGGATGCCGACCGGGCGCTCGGGGAGGTCGAGCTGGAACCAGACGTGTTTGTTGGTGGGGGCGTACTCGACGCCCCAGCGGGAGGCGAGAGCGGCGCACAGCAGCAGTCCGCGGCCGCCTTCGCGGTCGGGGCTGCCGAAGGACTGGGCCGTGCCCTGGAGCGGGACCTCGCGCTCGGGATAGCGGTCGCCGACCTCGACGCGGACGCCTTCCTCCGTACGGAGACAGAGGACGTCGGCGGTGGTGCCGGCGTGTACCACCGCGTTCGTGACGAGCTCGCTGGTGAGGACGACGGCGTCGTCCACGATGTCGGAATAGCCCCAGCCCTGGAGTGTGTCCCTGACAAAGGCGCGGGCGGTCGCGACGGACCGTCCCACGGGGTCGAAGCTGGCAGCCGCCCGCGCGGTGATCACAGAACTCCTCGTACGCGTTTCGACGCCCGGCTCTGCCATGATCGGCCCGCCCCTCCGGTGCCCGGTTGTGGATCTCGCGTAACCGCCCCCGCCGGGCGGACCGGGGCGGCTGGACAGCCGGAAGCCAGGTTACTTACCTTCCATGTCCGAGCGGATGCCGGTCACCAGTGTTTCCGCCCCCGGAGTCCGGGGAGGGGTGTGCGAAGCTGCCGAACTGTTATGGCCTGGTTCGGCCATGGTGAAACACTGGGAAGGCTTCGGGCGAAGCCCGATGAGTACGGTCGACCCCTGCGGGAGGGACACGGTGGAGTCTGGCGCAGCCGCGCGGAGCACCAGCACGCGCGCAAAAGGCGGACGGTCCCGGAACAATGGGACAACCGAAGTGGATACAGCTGCCCTGAACAGGCTGCTGCAGGCCCTTGTGACGATGCGGGACGGTAATTTCCGTAAACGCCTGACGGTGTCGGGCGACGGCGTGATGGCCGAGATCGCCGCTGTCTTCAACGAGGTGGCCGACCGGAATCTGCATCTGACCGGTGAGATCGCCCGGGTGCGGCGCATGGTCGGACGCGAGGGCAAGCTCGCCGAGAGGCTGGAGACGGGCGCCTGCGAGGGCTCCTGGGCCACCGCGATCGACGCTTCGAACGCGCTGGTCGACGATCTGGCGCGGCCGGTTTCCGAGGTCGGGCGGGTGCTGTCCGCGGTGGCGGACGGTGACCTGGACCAGCGGATGGAGCTGCGGTCGCTGAGCGCCGAGGGCGCGGAGGGTGCGGGGCACCCGCTGCGCGGGGAGTTCCTGAAGGTCGGGCGTACGGTCAACAACCTGGTCGACCAGTTGTCGGCGTTCACGGACGAGGTGACGCGAGTCGCCCTCGAAGTGGGTACCGAGGGCAAACTGGGTGGTCAGGCTCAGGTGCGCGGTATGTCCGGTTCATGGAAAGATCTGACGGATTCCGTCAACACCATGGCGTACCGGCTCACGGCTCAGGTCCGTGACATTGCTCTCGTCACGACCGCGGTCGCCAAGGGCGATCTGTCACGCAAGGTCACTGTGCATGTGGCCGGCGAGATGCTGCAGCTGAAGAACACCGTCAACACGATGGTCGACCAGCTGTCCTCCTTCTCCTCCGAGGTGACCCGCGTCGCGCGCGAGGTCGGTACCGAGGGTGAACTGGGCGGACAGGCGCAGGTGCCCGGGGTGGCCGGCGTATGGAAGGACCTGACGGACTCGGTCAACCTGATGGCGGGGAACCTGACCGCCCAGGTGCGCGGGATCGCGGAGGTGACCACGGCGGTCGCCAACGGTGATCTGTCGCGCAAGGTCACCGTGAGCGCGCGGGGCGAGGTCGCCCAGCTCGCCGAGACGATCAATCAGATGACCGAGACGCTGCGTACGTTCGCGGACGAGGTCACGCGCGTGGCGAGCGAGGTCGGCGGCGAGGGTCTGCTGGGCGGGCAGGCGCAGGTGCCGGGCGCGGCGGGGACGTGGAAGGACCTGACCGACTCCGTCAACACGGTCTTCCGGAATCTCACTACGCAGGTGCGGGACATCGCGCAGGTGACGACCGCGGTGGCGAACGGCGACATGACGCAGAAGGTCACCGTCGATGTCGCGGGCGAGATGCTGGAGCTGAAGAACACCGTCAACACGATGGTGGACCAGCTTCAGTCCTTCGGTTCCGAAGTGACGCGAGTGGCGCGCGAAGTCGGCGTCGAGGGTCTGCTGGGCGGGCAGGCGCAGGTGCCGGGCGCGGCGGGGACGTGGAAGGACCTGACGGACTCCGTCAATACGGCCTTCCGGAACCTGACCGGGCAGGTGCGCAACATCGCGCAGGTGACCACGGCGGTCGCCAACGGCGATCTGTCGCAGAAGGTCACGGTGGACGTCTCCGGCGAGATGCTGGAGCTGAAGAACACCGTGAACACGATGGTCGACCAGCTGTCGTCGTTCGCCGACCAGGTGACGCGGATGGCGCGTGACGTGGGTACGGAGGGCCGCCTCGGCGGTCAGGCGCGGGTGGACGGCGTCAGCGGCACCTGGAAGGAACTCACCGACTCCGTCAACTTCATGGCGGGGAACCTGACTTCGCAGGTACGGCAGATCGCGCAGGTGACGACGGCCGTGGCGCGCGGTGACCTGTCGCAGAAGATCGACGTGGACGCGCGCGGCGAGATCCTGGAGCTGAAGAACACCATCAACACGATGGTCGACCAGCTGTCGTCGTTCGCCGACCAGGTGACCCGCGTCGCCCGCGAGGTGGGTACGGACGGACGGCTGGGCGGTCAGGCGCAGGTGCCGGGTGTGGCCGGCGTATGGCGCGACCTCACCGACTCGGTGAACGGCATGGCCGGCAACCTCACCGCGCAGGTGCGCAATATCGCGCAGGTCGCGACGGCGGTCGCGCGCGGTGACCTGTCGCAGAAGATCGACGTGGACGCGCGCGGCGAGATCCTGGAGCTGAAGAACACCCTCAACACGATGGTGGACCAGCTGTCGAACTTCGCCGAGCAGGTGACCCGGGTGGCCCGCGAGGTGGGTACCGAGGGCATGCTGGGCGGCCAGGCCGAGGTGCAGGGCGTCAGCGGTACGTGGAAGGACCTCACCCAGTCCGTCAACTCCATGGCCAACAACCTGACTTCACAGGTGCGCAACATCGCCGAAGTCACCACGGCGGTCGCCAAGGGCGACCTGTCGAAGAAGATCACCGTCGATGCCAAGGGCGAGATCCTGGAGCTGGTGACGACCGTCAACACGATGGTCGACCAGCTGTCGTCGTTCGCCGACGAGGTGACGAGGGTCGCCCGCGAGGTGGGCACCGAGGGAATTCTGGGCGGCCAGGCGCGCGTACGCGGTGTCACCGGCATCTGGAAGGACCTCAGCGACAACGTCAACCTGATGGCCAACAACCTGACGTCGCAGGTACGGAACATCTCGCAGGTCTCGGCGGCGGTCGCCAACGGTGACCTGACGAAGAAGGTGACGGTCGAGGCGCGCGGCGAGGTCGCGCAGCTCGCCGACACCGTCAACACCATGGTGACGACGCTGTCGTCGTTCGCGGACGAGGTCACGCGCGTGGCCCGTGAGGTGGGCACGGAAGGCGAACTGGGCGGCCAGGCGCGCGTCCCCGGTGTCTCAGGTACGTGGAAGGACCTCACCGAGTCGGTGAACTCGATGGCGTCCAACCTGACCGGCCAGGTCCGCCAGATCGCGATGGTCACCACGGCCATCGCCAAGGGCGACATGACCAAGAAGATCGACATCGACGCCCGGGGCGAGATCCTGGAGCTGAAGACGACCATCAACACGATGGTCGACCAGCTGTCGTCGTTCGCCGACCAGGTGACCCGGGTCGCCCGCGAGGTGGGTACGGAGGGCATCCTGGGCGGCCAGGCGCGCGTACGCGACGTGGACGGCACCTGGCGCGACCTCACGGAGTCCGTGAACGAGATGGCCGGGAACCTGACCCGGCAGGTGCGCGCCATCGCGGCCGTGGCCACGGCGGTCACCCGCGGCGATCTCAATCTCAAGATCGACGTCGATGCGTCGGGCGAGATCCAGGATCTCCAGGACAACATCAACACGATGATCGCGAACCTGCGCGACACCACCCTCGCCAACAAGGAACAGGACTGGCTCAAGGGCAATCTGGCCCGCATCTCCGGCCTGATGCAGGGGCGCCGCGATCTCGACGACGTGGCCTCGCTGATCATGAGCGAGCTCACCCCGGTGGTCTCGGCGCAGCACGGCGCCTTCTTCCTGGCCCTGACGACGCGCGGCAGCACCGAGGTCGGCGCGGACGAGGACAGCCCGTACGAACTGCGCATGCGCGGGAGCTACGGCTACTCGGCCGGCTCGATGCCGACGTCCTTCAAGCCCGGTGAGACGCTCATCGGCACGGCGGCGGAGGAGAAGCGCACGATCCTGGTGGACAACGTGCCGCCGGGCTATCTCAAGATCTCCTCCGGTCTCGGCGAGGCGCCGCCCGCGCATGTGATCGTGCTGCCGGTGCTCTTCGAGGGGAAGGTCCTCGGCGTGATCGAGCTTGCGTCGTTCCAGCCCTTCACCCAGATCCAGAAGGACTTCCTCAACCAGATCGCCGAGATGATCGCGACGAGCGTCAACACCATCAGCGTCAATACCAAGACCGAGGTGCTGCTGGAGCAGTCGCAGGAGCTGACCGAACAGCTGCGGGAGCGCTCGGCGGAGCTGGAGAACCGGCAGAAGGCCCTTCAGGAGTCCAACGCCGAGCTGGAGGAGAAGGCCGAGCTGCTGGCGCAGCAGAACCGCGACATCGAGGTCAAGAACACCGAGATCGAGGAGGCCAGGCAGGTCCTGGAGGAGCGCGCCGAGCAGCTCGCGGTCTCGATGCGCTACAAGTCCGAGTTCCTGGCGAACATGTCGCACGAGCTGCGTACACCGCTGAACTCGCTCCTCATCCTCGCGAAGCTGCTCGCCGACAACGCGGAGGGCAATCTCTCCCCGAAGCAGGTGGAGTTCGCGGAAACGATCCACGGGGCGGGTTCCGACCTGCTCCAGCTGATCAACGACATCCTCGACCTGTCGAAGGTCGAGGCGGGCAAGATGGACGTCAGCCCGACCCGGATCGCGCTCGTCCAGCTCGTCGACTACGTCGAGGCGACCTTCAGGCCCCTCACGGCGGAGAAGGGACTCGACTTCTCGGTACGGGTGTCCCCGGAGCTGCCCGCGACGCTGCACACGGACGAGCAGCGGCTGCTGCAGGTCTTGCGCAACCTCTTGTCCAACGCCGTGAAGTTCACCGACAGCGGGGCCGTCGAGCTGGTGATCCGGCCGGCCAAGACCGACGTACCGAACGCCATCCGCGAGCAGCTGCTGGAGGCCGGCTCGCTGCGTGACATGGACGCCGATCTGATCGCCTTCTCGGTGACCGACACCGGTATCGGGATCGCGGCCAGCAAGATGCGGGTGATCTTCGAGGCGTTCAAGCAGGCCGACGGGACGACGAGCAGGAAGTACGGCGGTACGGGCCTCGGTCTGTCCATCAGCCGGGAGATCGCCAGGCTGCTGGGCGGCGAGATCCACGCGGCGAGCGAGCCGGGCCGCGGTTCGACGTTCACGCTCTACCTGCCGCTGCACCCGAGCGAACTGCCGCCGCAGGGCTACCCGCAGCTCACGCCCGGTGGCATGGAGCCGCTGCGCGGGAGCGCCCCGGACGGCGACCGGGCGACGGACATGGGATCGTCGGCCGACACCGGGCCGGCCAGGCTGCCCTCGGACCCGCAGACCGGCCCCGCCGGGCTGTTCCGGCGCCGGCGCAGGGCGGTGGGCGGTGGCGAGCAGCGGACCGCGCTGCCGGGGCAGGCGGCCGGTCAGCCGGGTCCGTCCGGTCCGTCCGGTCAGGGTGGCCAGTCCGGCCAGGCCTCGGACGTGCCACAGGCGCAGGCGGCTCCCGAGGATGCGTGGACCTCGAGCGGTCAGGAGGGGGCCGCGCCGGAGTCGCGTCGCGGGATCATGTTCTCCAACGAGAAGGTGCTGATCGTCGACGACGACATCCGCAACGTCTTCGCGCTCACCAGCGTGCTGGAGCAGCACGGGCTCTCCGTGCTGTACGCGGAGAACGGCCGGGAGGGCATCGAAGTCCTGGAGCAGCACGACGATGTGACGGTCGTCTTGATGGACATCATGATGCCGGAGATGGACGGCTATGCGACGACGACGGCGATCCGCAGGATGCCGCAGTTCGCCGGGCTGCCGATCATCGCGCTGACGGCGAAGGCGATGAAGGGCGACCGGGAGAAGGCCATCGAGTCCGGGGCTTCCGACTACGTTACGAAGCCGGTCGATCCCGATCATCTGCTCTCTGTGATGGATCAGTGGATGCGTGGAGAGTGACCGTAAGCTGTGCGAATTCGGCAGGTTGCTGACTGACTGTGGCCGGTGGCGTGTGAGTCGGCGGGATTCGGGGAACCTTCTGGTCTCC
The DNA here is from genome assembly GCF_053646035.1 of Streptomyces sp. NPDC055287. Classification (NCBI taxonomy): domain Bacteria; kingdom Bacillati; phylum Actinomycetota; class Actinomycetes; order Kitasatosporales; family Streptomycetaceae; genus Streptomyces; species Streptomyces sp. NPDC055287. The sequence continues at coordinate 9,904 of NZ_JBSHNE010000001.1, forward strand.
CACCGCGTTTCTGCTACGTGCACAGTGACATCGCGGTGACAGGGTGTGGCGACAGGCGGGGTGCGGCTACCATGACCGGCACAAGGACGGGCGGCGCAAGAGAGTCGTCCCCCGGGGCGGCGCCCGGCGCACTGCCGGGGCGAGGAGGGCGGGCCATGGTGCAGAAGGCCAAGATCCTCCTGGTCGATGACCGGCCGGAGAATCTGTTGGCGCTGGAGGCCATCCTCTCTGCGCTCGATCAGACACTGGTACGGGCATCGTCAGGGGAGGAAGCGCTCAAAGCGCTGCTGACGGACGACTTCGCGGTCATTCTGCTGGATGTTCAGATGCCAGGAATGGACGGTTTCGAAACCGCCGCGCACATCAAGCGGCGTGAGCGGACCCGTGACATCCCGATCATCTTCCTCACAGCCATCAACCACGGTCCGCACCACACCTTCCGGGGTTACGCGGCGGGCGCGGTGGACTACATCTCCAAGCCGTTCGACCCGTGGGTGCTGCGCGCGAAGGTCTCGGTCTTCGTCGAGCTGTACATGAAGAACTGCCAACTGCGCGAGCAGGCCGCGCTGCTGCGTCTCCAGCTGGAGGGCGGCGGCGGTCAGGCCGGCGGTGTGGGCGACACGAAGGAGCCTGCCGGGCTCCTCGCCGAACTCTCCGCGCGGCTCGCCGCCGTTGAGGAGCAGGCCGAGGCGCTCTCCAAGCAGCTCGACGACGAGTCCGCCGACGCGGCGGCCGTCGCCACGGCGGCTCACCTGGAGCGAAAGCTGACGGGTCTGCGCCGCGCACTCGACGCGCTCGAACCGGGGACCAACGGCGCCGCGCCCCCGTTCCCTTCGCAGCACTGAGCGGGCGGCCCGCCGTACGGAGTGGGCACGACGGGCCGCGTGAGGACGCGTCAGTTTTCTGCCGCCCGGAGCGCGACACGATCGGGTGAAGCAGTGGGCACACGTGTCCGTCGCGCCCCGCACCGGTAACCTCACCACCATGGCCTCACGTACGTCCGGCAAGGGTTCCCAGGGTGCGGCGGGCACCGCGAAGCCGCGCGCCGGCCGTACCACCGGCGCCACGAAGAAAGCAGCGCCCGCCAAGAAGTCCGTCGCAGCGAAGAAGACCGTGCCCGCGAAGAAGGTGCCGGTGAAGAAGGCGCCCGCGAAGAAGGCCGCGGCCAGGTCCGCCCCCAAGGCGGCGCCGTCGCCCACGGGGGGCGTGTACCGGCTTGTGTGCGCCCTCTGGCTGGGCCTCGCGCATGGCGTGGGCGCGCTGTTCCGCGGAATAGGGCGTGGCGCGAAGGGGCTTGACCCGGCGCACCGCAAGGACGGCGTAGCGCTGCTCCTGCTCGGCCTCGCTCTGATCGTCGCCGCCGGTACGTGGGCGCAGCTGCGCGGACCGGTCGGCGACCTCGTCGAGATGCTGGTGACCGGCGCCTTCGGGCGGCTCGATCTGCTGGTGCCGATACTGCTGGGCGTCATCGCCGTACGGCTGATCCTGCATCCCGAGAGGCCCGAGGCCAACGGCCGGATCGTCATCGGGCTCTCCGCCCTCGTCGTCGGCGTCCTCGGACAGGTCCACATCGCCTGTGGATCGCCCGAACGCGGCGACGGCATCGAGGGGCTGCAGGACGCCGGCGGCCTGATCGGCTGGGCCGCCTCCACACCGCTGATCTTCACCATGGGCAGTGTCCTCGCCGTACCGCTTCTGCTGCTGCTCACCGTCTTCGGGCTGCTGGTCGTCACCGCCACACCGGTCAGCGCCGTCCCGGAGCGGCTGCGGCAGCTCGGCGTCATGCTGGGGATCCTGGCGGCGCCGCCCGAGGAGTACGAGTTCGAGGACGACGAGCGGTACGAGGAGCAGTGGCGCGAGGCGCTTCCCCCCGGCGCGCGCCGCCCGCCCGCGCGCCGGGGCCCGACTCCCGCGGAGTACGACCCGGAGCCCGCGGAGGAGGAGGCGCTCACCCGTCGCCGCCGGCCCCGCAGGGCCGCCGCGCAGGCCGCGTCGCCCGCGCCGCGGGCCATGGACGCCGTGGATGTGGCCGCTGCCGCCGCTGCCGCGCTGGACGGCGCCGTACTGAACGGGCTGCCGCCCTCGGCGCTCGTGGCGGACCTGACGCAGGGAGTCTCCACCGAGCGCCCGGCCGCGGTGCCGCCGGCGCGCGAGGGCGCGGGGAAGCCGGAACGTACGCCTGTGCCCGAGCCGTCATCGGCTCCGGGCGCTGGGTCCGGCTCCCCTGCCGGGACCGGGTCGAAGGTGGCGGATCTGACCAAGGCGCAGCCCGAGGTGTCCCAGCCGCTGCCGCCCCGCGCCGAGCAGCTCCAGCTCGCCGGTGACATCACCTACGCCCTGCCCTCGCTGGACCTGCTGGAGCGAGGCGGTCCCGGCAAGACGCGCAGCGCCGCCAATGACGCCGTCGTCGCCTCACTGACGACCGTCTTCACCGAGTTCAAGGTCGACGCGGCCGTCACCGGCTTCACCCGGGGGCCGACGGTCACGCGCTACGAGGTGCAGCTGGGCCCGGCCGTCAAGGTCGAGCGGATCACCGCGCTCGCCAAGAACATCGCGTACGCCGTCGCCAGTCCCGACGTCCGCATCATCAGCCCGATCCCCGGCAAGTCGGCGGTCGGCATCGAGATTCCCAACACCGACCGCGAGATGGTCAAGCTCGGCGACGTACTGCGCCTGGCGGACGCGGCCGAGGACGACCATCCGATGCTCGTCGCACTCGGCAAGGACGTCGAGGGCGGCTATGTGATGGCCAACCTCGCGAACATGCCGCACGTGCTGGTCGCGGGCGCCACCGGCTCGGGAAAGTCGTCCTGCATCAACTGCCTGATCACCTCGGTCATGGTGCGGGCGACCCCCGAGGACGTACGGATGGTGCTGGTCGACCCGAAGCGGGTCGAGCTCACGGCGTACGAGGGCATCCCGCACCTGATCACGCCGATCATCACCAACCCGAAGCGGGCCGCCGAGGCCCTCCAGTGGGTCGTGCGGGAAATGGACCTGCGCTACGACGACCTGGCGGCGTACGGCTACCGGCACATCGACGACTTCAACCAGGCGGTACGGACCGGCAAGGTGAAGCCGCCGGAGGGCAGCGAGCGGGAGCTGTCGCCTTACCCGTACCTGCTGGTCATCGTCGACGAGCTCGCGGACCTCATGATGGTCGCGCCGCGCGATGTGGAGGACTCCATCGTCCGCATCACCCAATTGGCCCGCGCCGCCGGCATTCATCTGGTGCTCGCCACCCAGCGGCCATCCGTGGACGTCGTCACCGGTCTCATCAAGGCGAACGTGCCCTCGCGGCTCGCCTTCGCGACCTCCTCGCTCGCGGACAGCCGGGTCATCCTCGACCAGCCGGGCGCCGAGAAGCTCATCGGCAAGGGCGACGGCCTCTTCCTGCCGATGGGCGCGAACAAGCCGACCCGTATGCAGGGCGCCTTCGTCACGGAGGACGAGGTCGAGGCGATCGTCCAGCACTGCAAGGACCAGATGGCGCCGGTCTTCCGGGAAGACGTCGTGGTCGGGACGGCGAAGAAGAAGGAAATCGACGAGGATATCGGTGACGACCTGGATCTGCTGTGCCAGGCCGCCGAGCTCGTCGTGTCTACGCAGTTCGGTTCGACCTCGATGCTCCAGCGAAAACTGCGTGTCGGCTTCGCAAAGGCGGGCAGGCTCATGGATCTGATGGAATCTCGGAACATCGTGGGGCCGAGTGAGGGATCGAAGGCGCGCGATGTACTCGTGAAACCGGATGAATTGGATGAAATGCTCGCTATGATCCGGGGAGATTCTCACCCGTAAGAGAACGGTGAGCAACCGTTTCCCTGGTTCGTACGTCCAGTTGAGGGAAGGGGGAGACAGATGGTGTCACCATCGGGCTGTCAGACGGTTCTGATGGCGTACAAAGTCCGCCCTCCCAGTTGCCTCACGCTTTCGTACCCCCCCTAGACTGAACACCCAGCAGGTGGCTCACGCTCGAAAGGCGCCCCCGTGTCCATCGGCAACTCTCCCGAAGACGACCGGCCTTCAATCGAAGACGACCGGTCCTCGATCGAAGACAACCGGCCCTCGATCGAAGACGACCGGCCCTCGATCGGACGCGCTCTCCAGCAGGCCCGTGCGGACGCGGGTCTGACGGTCGACGAGGTCAGCGGTTCGACCCGGGTGCGCATCCCCATCGTGCACGCGATCGAGCAGGACGACTTCAGCCGCTGCGGCGGCGATGTGTACGCGCGCGGACATATCCGTACGCTCGCGCGCGCCGTGGGCCTCGACCCCGACTCCCTGGTCGCGCAGTACGACGACGAGCACGGCGGACGCCCCGCACCCACGCCCGCGGCGCCGCTCTTCGAGGCGGAACGGATCCGTCCCGAGGCCCGTCGCCCCAACTGGACCGCTGCCATGGTCGCCGCGATCGTCGCTGTCGTCGGCTTCGTCGGCTTCACGCTCTTCAACGGCAACGACGGCAGCGGCGGCGCCAGTGAGGTCGCGGGCTCCACACCCGACACCACGAAGTCGGCGAAGCCCACGCCGACCAAGCCCGCCGACCCCAAGCCCGACCCGTCGGACAGTGCCATCGCGGCGGTCCCGCAGGACCAGGTGACGGTCGCCCTCACCGCCAAGGACCGCAAGAGCTGGATCTCGGCGAAGGATCACAACGGCAGGCTGCTCTTCGACGGACTGCTGCTGAAGGGCGAGTCGAAGACCTTCACGGACAAGGAGAAGATCGACCTCGTGCTGGGCGACGCCGGGGCGATGCAGCTCTTCGTGAACGGCAAGGAGGTCGGCGACGAGTTCCAGGCGGGACAGGTCCAGCGGCTGACGTACACGAAGGGCGACCCGGAGGTCGGCTGACCTGGACGTCGGCTGATCTGGGAACCTTCCGGGCCGAGGCAGGGCCCGGAAGGGGCCGTGGGCAAGCCCGGCGGGGGCCCGGGGGGCCCGGATTCGGGGGCTCAGGCCCCCGTGGAACCCTCGCGGCGGGGGCGCGCGCCGGGACAAAGTAGTCTTGAGTCCATGCCCGAACGCCGCACCGTCGCCCTTGTCACTCTTGGCTGCGCCCGTAATGAGGTGGACTCGGAGGAGCTGGCAGGCCGCTTGGCAGCGGACGGCTGGCAGCTCGTCGAGGACGCCTCGGACGCGGACGTCGCCGTCGTCAACACCTGCGGATTCGTCGAAGCCGCCAAGAAGGACTCTGTCGACGCCCTGCTGGAAGCCAATGATCTGAAGGATCACGGCAAGACGCAGGCCGTCGTCGCCGTGGGCTGCATGGCCGAGCGGTACGGCAAGGAACTCCAGGAAGCGCTGCCCGAGGCCGACGGCGTACTCGGATTCGACGACTACGCCGACATCTCCGACCGCCTCCAGACCATCCTCAACGGCGGCATCCACGCCTCCCACACCCCGCGCGACCGGCGCAAGCTGCTGCCCATCAGCCCGGCGGAGCGCCAGGACGCCCCGGACGTGGCGCTGCCCGGGCACGCTCAGGACACGCCTCCCGAGGACCTGCCCGACGGCGTCGCGCCTGCCTCCGGGCCCCGCGCGCCGCTGCGGCAGCGGCTCGGGACGAGCCCCGTCGCCTCCGTGAAGCTTGCTTCCGGGTGCGACCGCCGGTGCTCCTTCTGCGCCATTCCGTCGTTCCGCGGCTCGTTCATTTCGCGGCGCCCCTCCGATGTGCTGGGGGAGACGCGCTGGCTGGCCGAGCAGGGCGTGAAGGAGATCATGCTGGTCTCCGAGAACAACACGTCGTACGGCAAGGACCTCGGCGACATCCGGCTGCTGGAGACGCTGCTGCCGGAGCTGGCGGAGGTCGACGGGATCGAGCGGGTACGGGTCAGCTACCTGCAGCCCGCGGAGATGCGGCCGGGGCTGATCGACGTACTGACGTCCACGCCGAAGATCGCCCCCTACTTCGACCTCTCGTTCCAGCACTCGGCGGCCGGCGTGCTGCGCTCCATGCGGCGCTTCGGTGACACCGACCGCTTCCTGGAGCTGCTGGAGACGATCCGCAACAAGGCGCCGCAGGCCGGTGTGCGGTCCAACTTCATCGTCGGGTTCCCCGGCGAGAGCGAGGCGGACCTCGGTGAGCTCGAGCGTTTCCTCACGGGTGCGAGACTGGATGCGATCGGCGTCTTCGGCTACTCCGACGAGGAGGGCACCGAGGCCGTCACGTACGACAACAAGCTGGACGCCGAGGTCATCGCCGAGCGGCTCGAGCACATCTCGCGGCTCTCGGACGAGCTGACCGCCCAGCGGGCCGAGGAGCGGCTCGGTGAGACGGTCGAGGTGCTCGTGGAGTCGGTGGACGGCGAGGACGGCGCGGTCGGCCGCGCGGCGCACCAGGCTCCCGAGACGGACGGCCAGGTGCTGTTCACGTCGGACCAGGGTCTGGCTGTCGGCCGTATGGTCGTCGCGAAGGTGGTCGCCACCGAGGGCGTGGACCTGGTGGCGGAGTACTGCGATGTTCTGGGAGGCGACGCCCAGACCCCCGACGAGGAGGCAGGCAGATGACCGGAGTCCCGGCATCCGCTGCCGGTGGAACCGGCGCGAAGCCGGCGCCCGGCGGCAAGCTGGGCGCTGCGGCCGTCAATCAGGCCAGCCTGTGGAACATCGCCAACATCCTGACCATGATGCGGCTCGTGCTGGTGCCCGGCTTCGTCATGCTGATGCTCCAGGACGGCGGGTACGACCCGGCCTGGCGCGCCTGGGCGTGGGCGGCCTTCGCCGTCGCGATGATCACGGACATCTTCGACGGGCACCTGGCCAGGACGTACAACCTGGTCACCGACTTCGGGAAGATCGCCGACCCGATCGCCGACAAGGCGATCATGGGGGCCGCGCTGATCTGTCTGTCGGCGCTCGGGGACCTGCCGTGGTGGGTGACGGGCGTCATCCTCTTCCGGGAACTGGGCATCACGGTGCTGCGCTTCTGGGTGATCAGGCACGGAGTCATTCCGGCCAGCCGCGGCGGCAAGATGAAGACGCTCTTGCAGGGCGTGGCCGTCGGGATGTACGTGCTGGCGCTGACGGGGCCGCTCGCGACGCTGCGGTTCTGGGTGATGGCGGCGGCGGTCGTGCTGACCGTGGTGACCGGTCTGGACTATGTGCGGCAGGCCGTGGTGCTGCGGCGGGCCGGGATCGCGGCGGAGTCGTCGCGGTGACGGGCGACAGTGGAGTGGCCGCGGTGACGGGCGATGGCGGAGTGGTCGCCGTGGCCGGTGGCGTGGCCGGTGTGCCGGGTGGTGGTGGAGTGGTCACCGTGGCCGGTGGCACTGGTGCGAGTGGTGCCGCCGAGGTGCTGGAGCTGCTGGCAGGGCGGGGCGAGACGCTCGCTGTTGCCGAATCGCTCACCGGCGGTCTGGTGGCTGCGGAGCTGACCGCCGTGCCTGGTGCTTCCCGAGTGTTCCGCGGGGCCGTCACGGCGTACGCCACGGAGCTGAAACGGGACATTCTCGGCGTCGACGCGGCACTGCTGGAGCAGCGTGGGGCCGTGGATCCCGAGGTCGCGCGCCAGATGGCGGCAGGGGTACGGCGCGTACTCGGAGCCGGCTGGGGCATAGCGACCACGGGCGTCGCCGGTCCCGATGCCCAGGACGGGCAGCCCGTCGGGACCGTGTTCGTCGCGGTCGCGGGGCCGGCCGGGGTCGGGAAAGTGGCCCGGCTGAGGTTGAACGGAGACCGGGCGGTAATCCGTATGGAGAGTGTACGGAGGGCACTGACCCTGCTCTCCGGCGAACTGCACGAAAATGCGCGGGCACAGGATACGGAACAGAACGGGGGGAATTGATGTTTGCAGCCCTGAGTGAACACGACATCGCTCCCCGCACGGCCGCAGCGCGAGGCGGTACGGTGGGGCGTGAAGGATGCGGCTACGCGGTCCGAGGAGGGAGCCACCGATGATTCTGCTCCGTCGCCTGCTTGGTGACGTGCTGCGTCGGCAGCGCCAGCGCCAGGGCCGTACTCTGCGCGAAGTCTCCTCGTCCGCCCGAGTTTCACTCGGCTATCTATCCGAGGTGGAGCGGGGGCAGAAGGAGGCATCCTCCGAGCTGCTCTCCGCTATCTGCGACGCGCTTGACGTACGGATGTCCGAGCTCATGCGCGAAGTGAGTGATGAGTTGTCGCTGGCTGAGCTGGCGGAGTCGGCTGCGAGCGAGCCGGTGCGTCCACCGGTACGCCCGATGCTCAATTCCGTTTCGGTGACGTCGGTGGCAGGTGTGCCACCGGAGCGGGTGACGATCAAGGCACCCGCGGAAGCGGTGGACGTGGTCGCCGCCTGACTGCGGCGACTGCGGTCTGAAGGCTTGTAAAAGAGCCCCGGTGGGTCCTGAGGGACCTCCGGGGCTCTTTTATGCGCTCGCATGACCGTTTTACGGCGTTTGTGCCATGGTGAAGGCTGTGACGGCTGTGAAGGGCTGGTCGGTCCGTTCTGTTTTCTGCCGGTTGGCTCTTGTTCTCTGAGGAGGGAAAACGGATGTCTGTCGTGAAGAGCACTCTGCCCGAGGCGGATCTCAAGGTGGTGGGCGAGGCCCTGCAGGGCGCGCTCGTGGACCTGGTGGATCTCTCGCTGGTGGCCAAGCAGGTCCACTGGAACGTGGTGGGTCCGCGATTCCGGTCCGTACACCTGCAGCTCGACGAGGTCGTCGGCACGGCGCGGCTGCACTCCGACTCGGTGGCGGAGCGGGCCTCGGCGCTGGGTGTCAGTCCGGACGGGCGGTCGGCGAGCGTGGCACGGGCGACGGCGATCCGGGAGGTTCCGTCGGGGTGGATCAAGGATGAGGACGCCGTACGGATCCTGGTGGACGCGCTCGGTGTCGTGTCGGGGCGCATGCGGGAACGGATCGCGGCGACCGCTGAGCCGGATCCGGTGAGCCAGGACATCATCATCGGGCTGACGGCGGACCTCGAGAAGCACGCATGGATGTTCCAGGCGGAGAGCGTGTAGGGGGCGTAGAGCGCGGGCGCGTGCGGTGTCAGGTGCGGGTGGGTGCGCCGGGGTGTGCTTCCGGTGCGCCCTCCCGGTGTGTGCGGAGAGCCGTCTAGCGTCGGCCGGAGGAGGCAGCCATGACATGGCGTGACTTCTGGGGACGCGGGGCGGTGCTGGTGCTCGGCGCGGTGTGGTGGTGCGCCGTGCTGCGGCTTGTGCTGCTGCCCGAGCGGACGGGGGTCGTGGAGGGCGCGGTGGCGGCGGGCGGCTGGGGGCTCAGCCTGCTGCCGGTCCATGTCGTGTCGGCGGCTGCGGCCGGGGCGGATGCGAGGCGTCGGCGCGGGGCCCGGTGTGCGCCGGGGGCGGAGGGTGGGACCGTCTCCCGGCTCGCGCCGGAGCGTCGGGGCGCGTCGCGGGTGCTGCGGCGGGGGGCCGTGGGGGCGCGGCGGGGTGCCACAGCGGTATGGCGGGGGGCCATACCGCTGTGGCGCGGGGCTGTCATCGGATGCAGGCGCGGTGCCATCGGCTTTCACGGCGCTACCAGGGCATTACGACGCCGCCGTTCGGGCGGAGGATCTGGCCCGTCGTGAAGGCGGAGGCGTCGGATGCCAGGTGGAGGACGGCGTGTGCGATGTCCTCGGGCTCGCCGACGCGGGCCAGTGGGGACGCGCGGACCATGGCCTCCTCCACCCGGTGCTGGAGGGTCGCGTCGTGGCGGTCGGTCATGGGGGTGCGGATCCAGCCGGGAGCTACGGCGTTCACGCGGATGGAGTGGGGGCCGAGCTCGGTCGCGAGCGTCCTGGTGAGCTGTACGACGGCGGCCTTGGCGGCGCTGTAGCAGAGCAGGCCGGCGTTCGCCGCGTCGACCGCGCCTGACGCCATGGTGATGATGCTGCCGGGGGTCTTGGTGGCGATCATCGCGCGGGCCGACTCCTGGCAGGCGTACAGAACACCTTTGAAATTGACCGCCAGGACGCGGTCGAGGTCCTCGTCGCGGGTATCCAGGACGGTGCTGCTGTGCATGATTCCGGCGATGGCCGCGAGGATGTCGAGGCGGCCGACCGCTGCTACCGCCTGCGCGAGGCGGGCGCGGTCGGTGACGTCGAGGAGGTGCGGGTGGGCGGTGCCGCCTGCCTTGTCGATGAGAGTGGCGGTCTCTTGGAGGCCGTTCTCGTCGCGGTCCGCGCAGTGGACGGTGGCGCCTGCTTCGGCGAGGAGGAGTGCGCTCGCCCGCCCGATGCCGCTCGCGGCGCCGGTGACGAGTGCGGTGCGGCCGGTGAGGTCGTACGCCTTGAGGGGCATGGGGGGAAGGTACGACTGGATCTGACGAGTCGTCAATTGGGGGTGCGGGGCAGTGCCGGGGTGTGCTGGACGTGGGTGTGAGGTGTGTGTGGGGGGCGTGGGGGAGCCTACGGTGCGTGGGTGCGTGTGTGGTGGTGGGTGAGGTGTCGGGTGCCGAGTGGTGTTTGCCGTCGGTCAGGGGGTCGGGCCCGACTGGCAGCGGGGGCACCAGTAGGTGGGGCGCAGGCGGCTGCCGTCGCCCTGGTCGGCGTGGCGGATCGTGGCGCCGCAGCGCAGACAGGGTCGACCGGCGCGGCCGTACACGTACAGCAGCGAGGTGGGGGCGCGCTCGCGGAGGGTGGTGCGGCGGCCGGGGCGGTCGCGGTTGGCCTCCAGGAGGCGATTGGCGGCGGCGACCAGGCGCTCGGGGGCGGGGAGTTCGCCGATGGGCAGCCAGGGGGTGACGCGGGCGAAGAAGCACAGCTCGGACTTGTAGACGTTGCCGATGCCGGCGAGATTGCGCTGGTCGAGGAGCGCTTCGCCGAGGGCGCGGCCGGGTTCTGCCAGGAGGCGGCGCAGCGCTTCGTCGGCATCCCAGTCCGGGCCGAGGAGATCGGGGCCGAGGTGTCCGACGGCCTGCGCTTCGTCCTGGGTGCGGATGAGTTCGAGTACGGGGAGGCGGTAGCCCACGGCGGTGTGCTCGGCGGTGCCGAGGATGGCGCGGATCTGGTGGGCGGGGCCGCCCCGCCATCGTTCGGTGGCGGCGTAGATCCTCCAGGAGCCGTCCATCCCGAGGTGGGAGTGGAGGGTGAGGCCGCCCTCGATGCGGGCGAGGAGGTGCTTGCCGCGAGGGGTGACGTCCAGGACCGTGCGGCCGGTCAGGTCGGCGGTGGCGAATCGCGGGACGCGGAGGTCGGCGCGGGCGAGCAGGTGACCGGCGAGGGCGGTGTGCAGGCGCTGGGCGGCCTGCCAGACGGTGTCTCCTTCGGGCATGGGTCCATGATGCGGTGGAGCGGGGCGGGGTGCGGTTTCTTCCCCTGTCCTTCCCGTGTTGCCTGCGGGATGTTGGTGCAGTGGTGGGGTGTTCTGGGGTGGGTGGGGGCGCGTGGTGGTCCTCTTGCCGCCTCGATCGCCGACGACGGCTCGAAGATCGCTGTCTGCGGGCGCCTGAGAGCTGATGGCCGGGCCTCGGGGCCGGGGGAGTCGACGGGTTTGCTTCCGCGGTCCGGGCAGGTGGATCCCGCCCGGGCGGCGATTCCCGGGTGGGGTCGTGCGTGCCGTCGGCCGCGCATGTGAGGTCGGGGCGGCTTCGGCTCAGGGGCGCAGGCGCAGACCCCGGGGGGTGGGGTGGAAGCCTGCTGCTTCCAGGATCTTGCCCAGGGGGGAGGTCAGGGCGGGGGTGCCGTTGGTGCGTTCCACTGTGACCGTGCCCAGCGAGCCCTGTCCGGCTGCCGTCGCCAGGGCTTCGGCCGCCGCGGTGAGGCGGGGGTCGGAGGCCGACGGGTCGTTCGGGTTGGTGGGCCAGGCCAGCAGGGTCTTGCCGCCGCGCTCCATGTAGAGCGTCAGCTCGCCATCGACGAGGACGACCAGTGCTCCCGCTTTGCGGCCCGGTTTGTGGCCCGCGTCGGAAGGCGGTTCGGGCCAGGGCAGGGCTGCCCCGTACGCGTTGGCGGGGTCGGCGGCGGCCAGCACCACCGCGCGGTTCGGGGAATCGGCCGCCGCGCGCTCGCGCGCGGTGGCCGCCGCGCGCAGGCGGTCGACCGCGCCGTCCATCGCGAACTGGGCGGCGCCGAGGCTCTCCACGACGTAACCACGGCGGGCCTGCCCGCTGTCCTCGAACGCGGCGAGGATGCGGTACGTCGCCGAGAAGCCGCCCTCGACCCCCTCGGCGGCGACCGCGCCGCGCGTGACCACGCCGTGCCGGTCGAGCAGTGTGCGGGCGAGCGCGTGGGCGCGGTGGGTCGGATCTGGTTCGTGGGCGGGGAGCAGGGACCAGCGGCCGGAGACGGTGGGCGGGCCGGTGCGGGAGACGGGGCGGGCGGCCGCGCTGAGGGTGCCGTAACGCCCGCGTGGGACGGTGCGTTTGGCGCGGTGGGCGGTGGAGCCGGCCGTACGGCCCGAGCCCAGCAGAGAGCGCAGCGGTGCGAGCGTGTCGTTGGTGAGGCGGCCCGACCAGGCCAGGTCCCACAGCACATCGGCCAGCTCGGGATCGGTGCAGTCGGGGTGGGTGGTGGCGCGGACCTGATCGGCGATCTGGCGGAAGAAGAGCCCGTAACCCCCGGAGAGGGTGGTCAGGACCGATTCGTGCAGGGCGGTGAGTTCGAGGGGGTGCGGCTGGGGGAGGAGCAGGGGCGCCGCGTCGGCGAGGTAGAGGGACACCCAGCCGTCCTTGCCCGGCAGGGCGCCCGACCCGGCCCACAGGACCTCGCCTGTGGTGGTGAGTTCGTCGAGCATGGCGGGGGAGTAACCCGCGACGCGGGACGGGAGGACCAGCTTCTCGAGCGCGGAAGCGGGGACGGACGCGCCCTGCAACTGCTCGACGGCGCGCACCAGTCCGTCGATGCCGCGCAGGCTGCTGCTGCCGAAGTGCTGCCACTGCGGCAGGAACGTGGCGAGCGAGGCGGGCGGAACCGGCTCCAGCTCGTGGCGCAGGGCGGCGAGGGACCGGCGCCGCAGGCGACGCAGCACCGTTGCGTCGCACCATTCCTGGCCGATCCCGGCGGGGTGGAACTCGCCCTGTACGACGCGGCCGCCGGCAGTGAGGCGTTGCAGGGCGCCGTCCGTCACTGCCGCGCCCAGGCCGAACCGGGCGGCAGCCGTGGCGGACGTGAAGGGGCCGTGCGTACGGGCGAAACGGGCCAGAAGATCGCCGAGCGGGTCCTTGACGGGCTCCGTGAAGGCTTCGGGTACGCCGACGGGGAGCGCCGTGCCCAGTGCGTCGCGGAGCCTGCCCGCGTCCTCGACGGCCGCCCAGTGGTCCGCCCCCGCGATCCGCACGCGGATCGCCCGGCGGGAGGTCGACAACTCCTGCGCCCAGCCGGGTTCGGCGCCGCGCGCCCCGAGCTCGGCGTCGGTGAGGGGGCCCAGGACCCGCAGGAGGTCGGCGACGCCCTCCGTGTCCTTGATACGGCGGTCCTCGGTGAGCCACTGCAGCTCCTGCTCCAGCTCGGTCAGGACATCCGCGTCGAGCAGCTCGCGCAGCTCCGCCTGGCCGAGCAGCTCGGCCAGGAGCCGGGAGTCCAGGGACAGGGCGGCGGCGCGCCGCTCGGCGAGGGGCGAGTCGCCCTCGTACAGGAACTGGGCGACGTAACCGAAGAGGAGGGAGCGGGCGAACGGGGAGGGCTCGGGGGTGGTGACCTCGACGAGCCGGACGCGGCGCGATTCGATGTCGCCCATGAGCTCGGTGAGGCCCGGTACGTCGAAGACGTCCTGGAGGCACTCCCGTACGGCTTCGAGGACGATCGGGAACGAGCCGAACTCCGAGGCGACCTGGAGCAGCTGGGAGGCGCGCTGGCGCTGCTGCCACAGCGGGGTGCGTTTGCCGGGGCTGCGGCGTGGCAGCAGAAGCGCGCGGGCGGCGCATTCACGGAAGCGGGCGGCGAACAGCGCCGAGCCGCCGACCTGATCGGTGACGAGCTGGTTGACCTCGCCTTTGTCGAACGCGACGTCGGCGGCCCCGAGGGGGGCCTGGTCGCTGTCGAACTCCGTGCCTGGGCGGGACGGTTCGTCGTCGAGGAGGTCGAAGCCCATCAGGTCGGCGTCGGGCAGGCGCAGCACGATGCCGTCGTCGGCGTGCATGACCTGGGCGTCCATGCCGTACCGCTCGGTCAGGCGGGTGCCGAGGGCCAGCGCCCAGGGGGCGTGCACCTGGGCTCCGAAGGGGGAGTGGATGACGACCCGCCAGTCGCCCAGCTCGTCGCGGAACCGCTCCACGACGATGGTGCGGTCGTCCGGGACGTGACCTGCGGCGCGGCGCTGCTCGTCGAGGTACGACAGGACGTTGTCGGCGGCCCAGGCGTCGAGTCCGGCGGCGGTCAGGCGCAGCCGGGCGTCCTCCGGGGCGAGGGATCCGACCTCGCGGACGAACGCGCCCAGCGCGCGGCCCAGTTCTAGGGGGCGGCCCAGCTGGTCGCCCTTCCAGAAGGGGAGCCGGCCCGGCACGCCGGGGGCAGGCGAGACGAGCACCCGGTCGCGCGTGATGTCCTCGATGCGCCACGAGGTGGTGCCGAGCGTGAAGACGTCCCCCACCCGGGATTCGTAGACCATCTCCTCGTCGAGTTCGCCGACCCGGCCGCCGCCCTTCTTGGGGTCGGATCCGGCCAGGAAGACGCCGAAGAGCCCGCGGTCGGGGATGGTGCCGCCGGAGGTGACGGCGAGGCGCTGAGCCCCGGGGCGGCCCGTGACCGTACCGGCGATGCGGTCCCACACGACCCGGGGGCGCAGTTCGGCGAAGGCGTCGGACGGGTAGCGGCCCGCGAGCATGTCGAGGACCGCCGTGAACGCGGACTCGGGAAGCGAGGCGAACGGGGCCGCGCGGCGGACGACGGTGAGCAGGTCGTCGGCCTGCCAGGCGTCGAGCGCGACCATGGCGACGAGCTGCTGCGCCAGGACGTCGAGCGGGTTCGCGGGGACGCGCAGGGCCTCGATGGAGCCGCTGCGCATGCGCTCGGTGACGACGGCCGACTGGACCAGGTCGCCGCGGTACTTGGGGAAGACGACACCGGTCGAGACCGCGCCGACCTGGTGACCCGCGCGGCCGACGCGCTGGAGGCCGGAGGCGACGGACGGCGGTGACTCGACCTGGACGACGAGATCCACCGCGCCCATGTCGATGCCCAGCTCCAGGCTGGAGGTCGCGACCACGGCGGGCAGCCGGCCGGCCTTCAGGTCCTCCTCGACCTGGGCGCGCTGCTCCTTGGAGACGGAACCGTGGTGGGCGCGGGCCAGCACGGGCGGAGCGCCCTTGGCGGCGCCCGCCTGTGCCATGACTTCGGCGGGGGAGTGGTCGCCGGGAAGCGGTTCGCCGGTAGCCCGTTCGTATGCGATCTCGTTGAGCCGGTTGCACAGGCGCTCGGCGAGGCGGCGGGAGTTCACGAAGACGATCGTCGAGCGGTGGGCCTGGACGAGGTCGGCGATGCGCTCCTCCACGTGCGGCCAGATCGACGGCTTGTCGCCCGCGTCGTCCCCCTTGGCGGGGGCGCCGCCCAGCTCACCGAGGTCCTCCACCGGGACGACCACGGACAGGTCGAACTCCTTGCCCGAAGGGGGCTGGACGATGGCGGCCTGCCGCTGGGGGGAGAGGAAGCGGGCGACCTCGTCCACCGGTCGGACCGTCGCCGACAGCCCGATCCTCCGGGCGGGGCGCGGCAACAGCTCGTCCAGCCGCTCCAGGGATACGGCGAGATGCGCGCCGCGCTTGGTCCCCGCGACGGCGTGCACCTCGTCCAGGATCACCGTCTCGATGCCGGCCAGGGCGTCGCGGGCGGCGGAAGTGAGCATCAGGAACAGCGATTCGGGTGTGGTGATGAGGATGTCCGGCGGCTTCGTCGCCAGCGACCGCCGCTCGGCGGCCGGGGTGTCGCCGGAGCGGATGCCGACGCGCACGTCGGGTTCGGTCATCCCCAGCCGGACGGCCTCCTGGCGGATGCCGGTGAGCGGGCTGCGCAGGTTGCGCTCGACGTCGACCGCGAGGGCCTTGAGCGGCGATACGTACAGCACCCGGCAGCGCTTCTTGGGGTCCGCGGGCGGGGGCTCGGACGCCAGGTCGTCGAGGGCGGCGAGAAACGCGGCCAGGGTCTTTCCGGAGCCGGTCGGGGCCACGACCAGGACGTCGGAACCCTCGGAGATGGCCTGCCAGGCACCTTCCTGCGCCGCGGTGGGCGCGCTGAAGGCCCCCGTGAACCAGCCGCGGGTCGCGGGGGAGAAGGAGTCGAGCGCAGTCCTGGACATGCCCCCCATCGTGCACCCGACCACTGACAACGGGTGTCCAGGACATGGACGCGCAGGTCAGCGGCGCGCGGGACGGGCGCAGAATGGCTTTATGGCGACGGAGGCGCGGCACGCGGACGAGTGGGCGCGGCACTGGCAGTATCCGGGAGTGCCCGGTCTCGACCTGTTGCGAGCCCGCTACGTGCGCCATTCCTTCTCGCGCCACAGCCACGAGGGATTCGTCTTCGGTGCCGTCTTCCGCGGAATCGAGGACGTGGTCATGCCGCAGGGCACGATCAGGGCCCGCCCGGGCACCGTCGTCATGATCAACCCCGAGGTGCCGCACGCCGCCCACGCCGGTGTGCCCGAAGGATGGTCGTACGCCACCCTCTACCCCTCGGCGCAGGTCGTCGCCGGCATCGCCGACGAGACGACGAGCCTCCGGGGGACGGCCGGTTTCGCCGAGACCATGGTTGAGGACGCCGACACCGCGCGGCTCGTCCGCGCGGTGCACAAGGCAGCCGAGGAGGGCAACGCCCTCGCCGCCGACAGCCTGCTCCGCATCGCCGTGGCGCGGCTGCTGCGCCGGCACGGCCAGACGTTGCCCGCCCGCGCGCCGGCCGCGGCGGGGGCGCGCACGGCGGCGCTCGCGAAGAGCCTCCTCGAGGAGCGCATGGCCGATCCCCCTTCCCTGGAGCAGCTCGCGAACGAACTCGGGACCGGCCCGTTCGCGCTCCTGCGCGCGTTCAAGGCGGCGTACGGCATGCCGCCGCACACCTGGCTCACCAACGCGCGCGTGCGCAGCGCCCGGCGGCTCCTGGAGGCCGGCACCGCCCCCGTCGAGGCCGCCGCCGCGGTCGGGTTCAGCGACCAGCCGCATCTGAACCGCCACTTCACCCGGATCGTCGGGGTGCCGCCCGGCGCCTACCAGCGGGAGCGCGCAAGAACGTACAAGACCGGCCGCGGCCGCCCGACGTAGTGTCCCGGACGTGGCAGAACAGACAGCACCCCCAGCAATACGCACAGAACCACCCGCGGCCAAACCGGACAGTGCCGTCGTCCGCGACGCGCTCGGCGTGGGCGTCGCCGTCGGGCTCTCCGGCTTCGCCTTCGGTGTGACCTCGGCGGGCTCGGGCCTGAGCCTGCTCCAGACCTGCGCGCTCAGCCTCCTCGTGTTCACGGGGGCCTCTCAGTTCGCGCTCGTCGGCGCGCTCGCGGCGGGCGGCAACCCGTTCACCGCTGCCGCGGGCGCCTTCTTCCTCGGTGTACGCAACGCGTTCTACGGACTGCGGCTGTCCCAGCTGCTCGCCCTGCCCCGTTTCGTACGCCCCTTCGCCGCCCACTGGGTGATCGACGAGACCACGGCCGTGACGCTCGCGCAGCCCTCGCGCCGCAGCGCCCGGCTCGGCTTCACCGTCACCGGACTGTCCCTGTACGTGCTGTGGAACCTCACCACTCTGGTCGGCGCTCTGGGCGCGGAAGCCATCGGCGACACCGACGCCTGGGGCCTGGACGCCGCGAGCCCCGCCGTCTTCCTCGCACTCCTGGCGCCCATGCTCCGTACCGGCATGGAACGCGCTGTCGCGGGTCTCGCGGTGCTCCTGGTCCTCGGCCTCCTGCCGGTGCTGCCGGCGGGCATGCCGGTGCTCGTCGCCGCGCTCGCCGCCCCCGCCGTGCTCTTCGTACAGGGCCGCAGGGCACGCGACACCAAGGAGGAGGGACGATGAGCGTCTGGATCGCGATCGGCGCCACCGCCGTCGGCTGCTACCTCGTCAAACTGCTCGGCCTGCTGGTGCCCGCAGGGGCGCTGGAGCGCCCGCTCGTGAAGCGCCTGGCCGCCCTGCTGCCCGTGGCCCTGCTGGCCGCTCTCACTGCCCAGCAGACCTTCAGCACCGGTCAGCACCTGACACTCGACGCCAGGGGCGCGGGACTCGCGGCGGCGGCGCTCGCGATCGTCCTGCGCGCCCCGTTCCTCGTCGTGGTCGGGGCCGCTGTGGTCGTCACCGCGGGTCTACGGGTGATCGGCTGACGTACAGAGCCCTCGGTAATGTGACGCGTCACACCGGCCGGATTCTCCAGTTCCGCAGCGCCCAGGGAGAGACCATGACGCTGTCACCCGCCGCCAGGGCACTCGCGCTGCGCTGCGAGCCCCGGGTCAACGAACTCGCGCGGCGCATGGCCCGGGACTCCTTCGAGGAGCTTCCCGGGTACGCCGAGCTGCCGGGCGACGTAAAGGACCTGGAGATCGCCGCGACCGCACGCCACGGCGTACGGCTGTTCCTGAGACGCGTCACGCAACCGCACTCCGGCCCCACGGGCCACCGCCTGTTCCGCGAGCGCGCCGCACAGCGCGCCGAGGAAGGCATGCCCCTGCACCTCCTGCTGCGCACGCACGCCCTCGGGATGTACGTCCTGTGGCAGGCCATGCGCGAGGCGGCCGGGCCCGGCGACGAAGCCGCCCTCATCGCTCGTCGACCTGCTGCTCCAGTCGCACCACGGCGTCGTCGGGGCCGTCACCGAGACCTACCTCGACGAACGCTCCGCCCTCGAAGCGGAACAGCGCGAACAGCGCCGCTCCCTGGTACGCGGGCTCCTCGACGGCGTACTGCCGCCCGGCCACGTCCTGCTCGACGAGCTCCGGCTCGAAGGGCCCGCACTCGTGCTCGCCTTCGGATTCGCCCCGGCCGTTCCCGGGAACGCCGTGGCGGCGCGCCGGCGCAGGCGCCGCGTACAGACCGCCCTGGACCACGCCTTCGGAACGGACGTTCTGGCCCTCCTCGACGCCGATTCCGGACGCGCCGTCGTCCCTGCCGACCGCGAGCCGCCGGAGAACCTCGCGCAGCTCGTCGGCAAGGCGTACGGCACCGGTGCACGGATCGCCGCCGTCACGGCCGCGGGACCAGAGGGCGTGCCGGAAGCGGCCCGTACCGCCACCGAGATTCTGCGCGTCACGCGCGCGTGCGGCATTCCGCCCGGGCTGCACAGGCTCGACGACGTACTCCTCGAATTCCATCTCTCGCGCCCCAGCGAGAGCAGCCACCAGATCGCCGCCCTGCTCGACCCGGTCGCGGACCGTCCGGAACTCATCGGCACCCTCCGCACGTTCCTCGCACAGCAGCAGGACCGCCGTGCCACCGCCACCCTGCTCGGCCTGCACCCGAACACCGTCGACAACCGGCTCGCGAAGACCGCCGAGCGGACCGGCATCGACCTGTCCTCCCCGCGCGGCACTGCCCTCGCCATCGCCGCCCTGCTGCTGCGGGACGCCGCCTCGCCGCAGTCAGCCGATGACGCGTCCGTACGCCCGTAGCGTCAGCAGGGCGTCGATCGTCACCACCGGACGCGCCTCCAGTGCCGTCCCCGGCGCCCACTCCCGCCAGCGGATCGGCCAGCCCCCGTCCTCCCGCTGCCCGGCCGCGAGGAAGTCCAGGGAACGGCTCATCTCCTCATCGGTGAACCAGCCGCAGGCAAGCGATCCTCGCGTACGGGCGTAGTCGTACGCGAAGTGGTACTCACCCGGCGCGTACCCCGCGGAGACTGGCTGCTCCCCGGCCCGCGCCGGATCCAGCACCACGAGCCCCTGCTCGCGCACCAGCCGGCCGAGGCGATCCGCGGCGGCCCGGGCCCGTCTCCGGTCGGGGACGCCGTCCAGGAACGCGAGTGCCGCCTGGACCTCGTACGGATGGGACTTCTCCAGCGCCTCGACCGCGGCCCAGCAGAAATCGGTGGCTCTGAAGAGCCACGCGTGCCACACCTCGTTGCGGTGCAGCAGCCCCACCACCGGACCCGTCGCCAGGAGATCACTCGGAGGGTCGTCCACGACCGGGACGAACGGCGCGGCAGGATAGCCGCGCAGCGAAGGGTGCACCGCGGGCAGCGCCCCCTCCTTCGTCGACACCTCGGACAGATAGCGGCACATCCGCTCCACCCGCCCGCCCTCGCAGCTGCCGATGGAATCAAGGACACGCAACGCGTGGGCGACGTGCAGCGGCTGGCTCACGGGACCGCGCAGATCGGGTTCCAGCGCGTAGCCGTAGCCGCCGTCCGAACCCTGGTACGGGGCGAGTGCCGCTTCGACGGCGTCGGCGCCGCCCTCCAGGAAGTGGTAGGCGAAGCGCCGCTGTTCGAGAACGCGAGCGGTCAGCCACACGAAGTGCTCGGCGCGTGCAAGGGGGGATGCTCCGGATCCAGCCATGGAACGACCGTAGGACGGAAAGCGCTCTCGGCAAGCTCCCCGGACCGGGCTGCACTCTCAGGGGCGCGATACTGGGGTCATGCGGTTGACGATTTTCTGGGAGCGGATGGCGGAGCACTTCGGCGAGCCGTACGCCGATTCCTTCGCCCGCGACCATGTGATGGCCGAACTCGGCGGCCGAACAGTGCACCAGGCCCTGGCGGCCGGCTGGGACGCGAAGAGCGTATGGCGCGCCGTCTGCGTCGCGATGGACGTTCCCGCGGACAAGCGCTGACGTGCGGGGAGGGGGGCGCGAGGGGCGCGATGTCACAGGCATGAGCCAGACTGGCCCCGTGGCATCCACCGACGAGCCCGCCGGGCAAGACCACCCGCCGACCGCACCACCGCCCCCGCCCCCGGGGACGGACAGCGGTCCGGCCCGCATGCCCAGGTGGCTGCCGCGCGCCATGGTGCTCGCCCTCGCGCTCTATGCCTGCTTCCAGCTCGGCAACTGGGCGTTCCACCAGCTCATCGGCCTGCTGCTCAACATCCTCATCGCCTTCTTCGTGGCCCTCGCGATCGAACCCGCCGTCGGCCGGATGGCGGCCCACGGCATGCGCCGCGGCCTCGCCACCTTCCTGGTCTTCATCGGCGTGCTGGTCGCGGGTGTCGGGTTCGTCGTGCTGCTCGGCTCGATGCTGGCCGGGCAGATCGTCGAAATGGTCGAGGACTTCCCCAAGTACCTCGACCAAGTGATCAACTGGATCAACCAGACCTTCCACACGGAGCTCTCCCGGGTCGAGGTCCAGGACAGCGTCCTCAACTCCGACTGGCTGCGGAGGTACGTACAGAACAGCGCGACCGGAGTGCTGGCCGTTTCGGCAACCCTGCTCGGCGGGCTGTTCAAGCTCCTGACGATCTTCCTGTTCTCCTTCTACTTCGCCGCCGACGGCCCCCGGCTGCGCCGCGCCCTGTGCTCCGTACTGCCGCCCGCGCGCCAGGCCGAGGTGCTGCGCGCCTGGGAGATCGCGGTCGACAAGACCGGCGGGTACATCTACTCCCGCGGCCTGATGGCGCTCATCTCCGGCGCCGCGCACTACATCCTGCTGCTCATCCTCGACGTGCCGTACGCTCCCGCCCTCGCGGTGTGGGTGGGGCTCATCTCGCAGTTCATTCCAACGATCGGTACGTACCTGGCGGGCGCACTGCCGATGCTGATCGCCTTCACCGTCAACCCCTGGTACGCGCTGTGGGTGCTCGGATTCGTCGTCGTCTACCAGCAGTTCGAGAACTACGTACTGCAGCCCAAGCTGACCTCGAAGACCGTCGACATCCACCCCGCGGTCGCCTTCGGATCGGTCGTCGCCGGCACGGCGCTGATGGGAGCCGTCGGCGCGCTGATCGCGATCCCCGCGATCGCCACACTGCAGGCATTCCTCGGCGCCTACGTGAAGCGGTACGCCGTGACGGACGACCCGCGCGTGCACGGCAGGCGCCCGCGGCGCCGGGGCATCTCGGCCCTCGCACGCCTGCGCCGCACACTCCGCCACGAGCCCCGGTCGGTGTCCCGCACCGACCGGACGCCGCCGTCCTCGGACGACGACGCCTGACCCGTTCACGTACGGCCCGTCAGTGGCGCTCCAGCTCCACCCTCGGCAGCGCCCTGCGCAGCCACTCCGGCAGCCACCACGCACGCCGCCCCAGAAGCTGCATCACCGCCGGCACGATCAGGCAGCGGATCACGACCGCGTCCAGCAGAATCGCGACCGCCAGGCCGAGACCGAACTGTTGAAGCATCCGGTCGGGGCTCAGCATGAACGCCGAGAACACCACGATCATGATGGCCGCGGCCGCCGTGATCACCTTGCCCGTCGCGGCCAGCCCCTCGCGTACGGCACCCTGAGCGTCCTCGGTGCGCTCCCACTCCTCATGGATGCGGGACAGCAGGAACACCTCGTAGTCCATGGAGAGCCCGAAGACGATCGCGAAGATCATGACCGGAATGAATGCCTCGATGGGGCCGGGCTCGACACCGAACCAGCCGTGCTGGAAGACCAGCGTGATCACTCCCAGAGCGGCCCCGATGCTGATCAGATTGAGCAGCGCGGCCTTGACGGGGATCAGGACCGACCGGAACACGGCGAGCAGCAACAGTGCGGAAAGCCCCACGACGATCGCGACGAACAGCGGCATCCGGTCCGAGACCGTCGTCGCAAAGTCCTCGGTCGCTGCCGTGGCCCCGCCGACCAGCAGATCGGCGCCCGTGTCCCGCTCCAACGGCGGCAGCACGTCGGAACGCAGCCGGTCGACCAGCACCGACGTCGCCTCGTCCTGCGGGGCCGAGGCCGGGAACGCGATGACGGTCGCCACCGCGCCGTCCTCGGTCGAGGCCGGCGGAGTCACCGCCACGACACCGTCGGTCTTCCCCAGAGCGCTGCGGACCCGCTGCGCCGCGTCCCTGCCACCCCCGTCCGCGACGACGACGAGCGGACCGTTGAAGCCGGGACCGAAGCCCTCCGCCAGCAAGTCGTACGCCTTGCGGCTGGTCTTCGTCCGCGCGTCGTTGCCCGCGTCGGCGAACCCGAGGCGCATGTCGAG
Source organism: Streptomyces sp. NPDC055287 (assembly GCF_053646035.1). Taxonomy (NCBI): domain Bacteria; kingdom Bacillati; phylum Actinomycetota; class Actinomycetes; order Kitasatosporales; family Streptomycetaceae; genus Streptomyces; species Streptomyces sp. NPDC055287. The sequence continues at coordinate 32,805 of NZ_JBSHNE010000001.1, forward strand.
CGCCGGGGCGGCCAGCGCTCCCAGCGCGACCAGCGCCACGATCAGCGCCGCCCACGGCCGCCGCTGCACACCGGTCGCCCAGCGCCGCCAGGCGGCGCCCTCCACGCGCTTCGACTTCGCGGCGCGCCTGGCCACGCCACGCTCGATGCGCCTGCCCAGGACGCCCAGCAGGGCGGGCAGCAGCGTCAGCGACGCGGCCATGGTGACCAGGACGGTCAGCGCCACCGCGAGCGCCACGCCCTGCAGTGAGCCGAGGCCGAGAGCCACCAGGCCCATCAGCGCGATGATCACCGTGCAGCCGGCGAAGAAGACGGTACGCCCGGCCGCGTCCAGCGCCGTACGGGTGGCCTGTTCCGTCGGCACCCCTTTCAGCAGCTCTCCCCGGTAGCGGGAGAAGATCAGCAGCGCGTAGTCGATGCCGACGCCCAGACCGACCAGCATCATGACCGGTGGGGTGAAATCGGCGACGTTCGCGAGATGCGAGGCCATCGCGATCAGTCCCACCGACGTACCCACCGCGAACAGCGCGGCGACGACAGGCAGGCTCGCTGCGACCAGGGAACCGAAAAGGAACACCAGGATCACGAGCGCACCGAGCATGCCCGCTCCTTCCGCCGCGCCACCCCCGCCTTCCTCGGCGCCCCGCGCGGCGTCACCCCCGACCTCGGCCTGAAGACCGTCACCCGCGACCGACCTGGCGGTGTCGATGAGCTTGACGACGTGCTCCTTGGGGACCTCCTCCGCCTTGCCTTCGAGCGTGACGGTCGCGTACGCGACAGTGCCGTCCTCGGAGAGCGCCGCCCTGTCCTCGTACGGACTGCGGACATCGGCGACACCGGGAAGCTTCGCGACGTTCTCGAGCATGGAAACGACGCGTTCCTCGGCGCCAGCGCCGCGCAGACCCGCACTGTCCTTGAGAACGATCTGCACCGTGTCGCCCGCCTGCGCGGAACCGTGCTCCTGGAGTGTGGTCCTGGCGGCCTGCGAATCCGTACCCGGGAGCGAGAAATCGTTGTGGTAATCGCTGCCGACGGCCACAGAGGCGGTCGTGACGGCGATCAGTACGGCCACCCACAGGCCCAGGGCCCGCCAGCGGTACCGGTGAGAGAAGGCAGCCAGGCGCTCGAAGACGCTCGCCCGGCGTGCGGCCGGCCGCTGTGCGTGGTCGGCTGTCGGTTCGGTGCCGGTCGTCATGACACAACTCCTTGTGGGATCGGTGAGGACGGGAAGTGAGAACAGGTGGTGAGGACACGTGGGTGGGGACAGCTGGGCGGGACAGGGGATGCGGAGACCTCAGAGGTACGAAGGCCCGGTGACGCGGTCGCGGAACGTCCGCCACAGCCACACCTGCGCGGCCACCAGCCCGGGTGTCACGACGAGCAGGGCAGGAACCAGGAGCGAGAGAGTGGCGCTGTCCGCCGCCGCCTCCTCGAGCGGCAGGCGCGAGCCGCCGAGGAGCGGCAGGGCGGCCATCACGAGAGCGGTCAGCGCGAACGAATGAAGGCGGGGTGTACGGCCGACCAGCTGCCTTGCCCGCTCGTACGGCCTGCCGGTCAGCCGCAGCGCGGCGAAGCCGAGCCCGTGCGCCGCGAACAGCAGCGCCACGGCGAGTGCCGTGGACACTGTCAGGCCAGCCGACGCCGGCCGGACCGGGTCCCCGGTCAGCAGACCGGCGTACAGCGCCCCCCAGGACAGCGCCACGGTCCAGCTGCCGCACACCACCAGCGCGTCCATAACGGTGCGCCACGCGCGCGTGGCGCCGCGCCCCCGCCACCACAGTCCCGCGTCGCGCACGACCCAGCCCGCGACAAGCGGAAGGAGCACCAGGAACTGTCCCTGGAACAGCTCCCCCTCGAGGGTCGGGAAGCAGCCGATCAGCACTCCGGCGGTGGCGATCAGCCACACCTCGTTGCCGAGGAGGAACGGCCCGATCGAGCCGAGTACGAGACGCCGCTCACCGCTGTCGCGTCCCAGGTACGGCAGCAGCATGCCCACCCCGAGATCCGCGCCCGCCAGCACGAAGTAGCCGGTGGCGAAGAACCCCAGTAGGGCGATGGCAACGAGGTCCATGACGTCTTCTCCGGACTTCTTCTGTCGTCAGTACGAGTGGACGGGGAGAGGGCGGTCGAACGAGCCGTCCTCGGAACGGTCGTCCGTACCGAGAGACACCCCGGAAGGACCGCGTCGTGCGGCGCGCAGCAGCAGCCACCAGTTGACGGAGACCAGCAGCGCGAAGAGGGCACCGAAAACGGCGAGCGACAGCCGCATCTGCCCGGCGGAAAGGGAGGAGCCCGCGTCCTGTGTTCTCAGCAGCCCGTAAATCACCCACGGTTGGCGGCCGGCCTCCCTGAAGACCCATCCCGCGGTCATGGTGACGAACGGAAGGGGCACCACGGCCATCAGCAGCACGTGCCAGACACGGAGGTGATGGACGGCCCACTTCAGGGAGCCGAGGACAACGCCCAGGACGGCCAGGAAGAACATCAGGCCGAAGACGGACAGCATCACGATGGCGCCCGCCCTGGTCCACGCCTCGGACGGCAGATAGTCACCGGGCCCGAACTCCGCCACCATGTCGGCCTGCAACCGCGCCATCCCGGCCGGATCGCTCTGGAACACCGCCATCTTCGCGGGCTGGTACTCCCGCAGCACCGGGAACTGTGCACCGCCGACCGCCGCGGTGAAGAACACGGCGGGCAGAGCGGTGAAGACACCGATCCGCAGCGAGCGGCGGAACAGTTCGTGCTCCGACGTACGCCGGAACAGATGGAAGGCACTCACACCCGCCATGAAGAACGCCGCGGTGACGAGGGCGCCGCCCGCTATGTGGAAGAAGGCGAAGAGGGTGGACGGGTTGGTTAGCAGCGCCCAGGTGTCGTTGATCACCAGCCCTTGCGAGGTCTCCCGGTACCCCACCGGATGATTGAGGAAGCCGTTCGTGACGAGGATCCAGTACGCCGAGAGATACGCCGTCAGCGTCACCACCCACAGCAGCGCGAGATGGACGGCCCTGCCGAATCGGTTCCAGCCGAAGATCCACAGACCGAGGAACGTCGACTCGACGAAGAACGCGACGATCGTCTCCATCGCCAGGGAAGCGCCGAACACGTTCCCCGCGTAGTGCCCGAGACCGCTCCACGCCATGCCGAACTGGAACTCCATCACGATGCCCGTGACGATGCCGACGGCGTAATTGATGACGTACAGCTGACCCCAGAAGCGCACCATACGGGCGTGCACGGGATCGCCGGAGAAAACCGCGCGCGTCTGGATGACGGCGACCACCGTCACGAGCCCCAGGGTCAGGGCGACGAAGAGGAAGTGTCCGCCGGCGGTGAGGGCGAACTGCAACCGCGCGAGATCGAGCGTTTCTGAATCCACGCCTGAGACTGTGCGGGCACGGTCAGGGCCGGGGCATCAGCCCGGGGAGGACAGCGTGCGTACCCCAGAAGTTGCGGGCCCGGCCGACGGCGTACCCCAGGAGTAGCGTCAGAGGCAGCGCGCGTCAGCTCATCCAGCCAGGAGTGATCATGCCGCTCTCGTAGGCGAGGATCACCAGCTGCGCCCGGTCACGCACGCTCAACTTGGTCATGATCCGGCTTACATGCGTCTTCGCGGTGGCCGGGCTGAGCACCAGGCGCTGGGCGATCTCGTCGTTGGACAGGCCTGCGCCGACCAGGCCCATCACCTCCCGCTCGCGCTCGGTGAGGGCGTTCAGGCGCGGGCTCGGATCCGGCTGCCTGGCGCGCCCCGCGAACTCGGCGATCAGGCGACGGGTGACCGCGGGAGCGATGAGCGCGTCGCCGCGCGCCACGACCCGTACACCGTGCAGCAGTTCCATCGGTTCGGTGTCCTTCACGAGGAAGCCCGACGCGCCCGCGCGCAGCGCCCCATAGACGTAGTCGTCGACATCGAAGGTGGTGAGGATGACGACGCGTACGCCCTCGAAGAAGGGATCCGAGACGATCCGGCGGGTCGCCTCCAGGCCGTCGAGTTCGGGCATCCGGATGTCCATCAGCACGACGTCGGGACGCAGTTCGCGGGCGAGCGCCAATGCCTGATGACCGTTGGCCGCCTCACCGACGACCTCGATGTCGTCCTCGTCGTCGAGGATCGACCGGAATCCGGCCCGCACGAGCGTCTGGTCGTCGGCCAGCACGACGCGGATCACTCGCTGCCCCCGACGGGGATACGGGCCTCTACGAGGAAGCCGCTGCCGGTGTCCAGGGCGGTCAGTTCGCCGCCCAGTGCCCGCGCCCGTTCCGTCATTCCGTTGATTCCGCTGCCCTCCGCGCCGGGCGCCGCGCCCTGTCCGTCGTCCTCGATACGCACCACGACATTGTCGCCGTCGCGCCGCACGGTGACGACAGCCGTGTGCGCCCGGGCATGACGGGCGACGTTCGTCAGGGACTCCTGGACGATGCGGTAGGCGGCCAGCGAGACCTGCGGCGGCAGCCCTTGTGCCGCGTCCTCCACGGTCGTACGGACATCGAGCCCCGCCGCCCGCGCGCGGGCGGCCAGTTCCCCGATCTGCTCGATCCCGGCGACCGGCGCGACCGGCGCACCCTCCCCGTCGTCGACCTGGCGCAGCACGCCGAGAGTGGCGCGCAGTTCGCGCAGCGCGTCCTTGCTGCTGTCCCTGATCGCCTCCAGCGCGGGCACCAGCTCCTCGGGGCCGCGCGGCCGCTTGGAATGGCGGTGCAGGGCGGCGCCCGCCTGAACGTTGATCAGCGAGATGTTGTGCCCGAGTACGTCGTGCAGCTCACGCGCGATGCGAAGCCGCTCCTCGGTCGCCGACTGCCGCGCCCGTACGTCCTTCTCGCGCTCGGCGGCGCGGACCCGCTGCTCGACCTCGCGGAGGTAGGCACGGTGCGTACGGTTCGCCTGGCCGACCGCGATCACGCCGACGAACCAGCCGGCCATCAGGAAGATCGCGGGGTCGTCGACGTGCCGCTCGCCCCTGGTCACCACCTGCTCGACGTACACGGTGGACAGCATCGTGACGACGGCGAGAGCGATGGCCGCGGCGAGGTGCCCCTGGGCGGCGACGGTGTAGAGCGCGTACGCGAAGGCCAGGAGCAGGATCGGCAGGTCGACGGCGCTCAGCGGGAAGTACGCCGCGCAGCACAGCAGAGTGGCCACCGCGACAGGCACCGGCCACCGGCGACGCCACAGCAGGGCCGAGCAGCCGACGGCGATCAGCGCCCAACCGAGCAGCAGCCGGCCCGGAGAGTCGAACGAGTCCCGGTCGCGCACGAGGGTGCCGACGACTGTGACCAGGGCGACGCAGACCGCGACGGCGACGGGCACGGTGCGCTGGGGGAGGGCCATGACCCGAAGGATAGGCGGGGCGGGAGGGCCGGGGCGGTGGGCGTGGTGCGCTTGACAGCAAAATCGAACATCCATTCTGATGGGGTTCTGGCCGTGAAAGCTGCAAGGGTTATCCACAGGTCAGGACGACGCCGGGGCGCGTTGTCAGTGGCAGGAGATAGCGTCTTTGACGTGAAGCGATCGACTCAAGCAAATCGGGTGGAACCCATGGCAGCAGGCACCGACCGCGAGAAGGCGCTCGACGCCGCGCTCGCGCAGATTGAACGGCAATTCGGCAAGGGCGCGGTCATGCGCCTCGGCGACCGGCCGAACGACCCCATCGAGGTCATCTCCACCGGGTCGACCGCCCTGGACATCGCCCTCGGCGTCGGCGGACTGCCGCGCGGCCGCGTGGTGGAGGTGTACGGACCGGAATCCTCCGGTAAGACGACGCTGACGCTGCACGCCGTGGCCAACGCGCAGAAGGCCGGCGGCACCGTCGCCTTCGTGGACGCGGAGCACGCGCTCGACCCCGAGTACGCCAAGGCGCTCGGCGTCGACACGGACAACCTGATCCTCTCCCAGCCGGACACCGGTGAGCAGGCACTCGAGATCGTGGACATGCTGGTCCGCTCGGGCGCCATCGACCTCATCGTCATCGACTCCGTCGCGGCCCTCGTGCCGCGGGCCGAGATCGAGGGCGAGATGGGCGACTCGCACGTCGGCCTCCAGGCCCGGCTGATGAGCCAGGCGCTGCGCAAGATCACTGGTGCGCTGCACCAGTCCGGCACCACGGCGATCTTCATCAACCAGCTCCGCGAGAAGATCGGTGTGATGTTCGGCTCGCCGGAGACCACGACCGGTGGCCGGGCGCTGAAGTTCTACGCCTCGGTGCGGCTCGACATCCGGCGCATCGAGACTCTCAAGGACGGCACGGACGCGGTCGGCAACCGCACCCGCGTCAAGGTCGTCAAGAACAAGGTCGCGCCGCCGTTCAAGCAGGCCGAATTCGACATCCTCTACGGGCAGGGCATCAGCCGCGAGGGCGGTCTGATCGACATGGGCGTGGAGCACGGCTTCGTCCGCAAGGCGGGTGCCTGGTACACGTACGAGGGCGACCAGCTCGGCCAGGGCAAGGAGAACGCCCGTAACTTCCTGAAGGACAACCCCGATCTCGCCGACGAGATCGAGAAGAAGATCAAGGAGAAGCTGGGCGTCGGCGTCAAGCCGGTGGCCCCGGGTGCCGAGCCCGGCGCGGACGCTGCGGTCAGCGCCCCGGCCGCGGCAGGCGACGCGAAGTCGGTACCGGCTCCGGCGACCAAGGCCAAGGCGGCCAAGCCCGCGGCAGCCAAGAGCTAGACCGTGACCCGGAGGACGGACTGGCCGGGAAACGAAAGCGAAGGCATGGATGCCGAGGACAGCGGCAGCCCCGCCCCGGCGAGGGCCGGGAAGGGGCTGCCGCCTCAGGAGCCGGGTGAGCGGGCGCGGGCGATCTGTCTGCGCCTGCTCACCGGAACCGCCCGGACCCGTAAACAGCTCGCGGACGCCCTCCAGAAGCGGGGCATCCCGGACGACGTGTCGGACGAGGTGCTGTCCCGCTTCGAGGAGGTCGGGCTCATCAACGACGCCGCCTTCGCGGACGCCTGGGTGGAGTCCCGCCACCACGGCCGGGGTCTCGCCCGGCGGGCGCTCGCGCGGGAGCTGCGGAACAAGGGCGTCGCCCCCACCCTGATCGACGACGCGATGGGGCAGCTCGACTCCGACCAGGAGGAAGAGAGAGCCCGGGAGCTCGTGGACCGCAAGCTCCGCTCCACCCGTGGCCTGGAGCGCGACCGCCGGCTGCGCCGCCTCGCCGGCATGCTGGCCCGCAAGGGCTACCCCGAGGGCATGGCCCTGCGGGTGGTCAGACGTGCCCTGGAAGAAGAGGGCGAGAGCGGCGAGGACACGGACGGCCCGGACTACGACCCGCTCTAGTCGATGCGGATCAGCACGGGGGCGTCGCCGCGATCGACGCGGGGCGTCGTGGTGGTGGGCGTCGGCCCCAGCCAAGCGCCCCCGGCCGCCCGTTCGGCGGTCCGGGGTAGGGGTACCCCCGGTCGAAGACGCAGGTCCGCGACGGTGCACAGCAACTTGTGCACGGGAGAGTGTGTGGGCATGGCACAGAATCCGGCGGTGCCGAGATCGCTGACCTCGCCGCCCTCAAGGCGTTGGCGCAGCCGCGCCGCCAGCAGATCCTCCAGCACCTCACCGGTCAACTCGGCCTGAAGCCCGGCAGCACACTGAATCTCACCCTCGGCGACGGCACCCCCGCCACCCTCACCGTCGCCGCGGTGTACGCCCGCGGTCTCGGATTCGGCGACCTGCCCCTGCCCCACGGCCTGGTCGCCCCGCACATCGACAGCCCCCTCGCGGCCGCCGTACTCGTCGCCACCGACAGGACCACCGGCCGGGGGGCGACACGGGAAGAACTCAGCACGGCCGTGGGCAAGTTCCCCGGTGTCGCTGTCCTGGACCCCGCGAGCGCCGACAGGCTCCAGCAGGAGCAGCGGCGCGGCAACGCCGAGGTCAACTACCTCGCCATGCTCAGGCTGGCCGGCGCCACCCGACGGCAGGTCCTGCGCATGCTGCGCATCGAGGCACTCGCGGTCCTGTTGATCGCCGCCGTTCTCGCAACCGGCATCGCGCTCGCTGTCCTGACCGCATTCAGTGTCGGCATGATGGGCAGCGCCGCCCCCCGCCGTGCAGCCGCTCGCGGTGCGGTAGGCAGCGGCGGCCAGGTAAGGGGCGCTCTCCCGGGGAGAGCGCCCCTTACCGCACGCGCTTACGGAGTCACCGGCAGCCCCGCCGCTCGCCATGCCTGGAACCCGCCGTCGAGATCCGTCGCCCGGTGCAGCCCCAACTGCCGCAGTGAGGCGGCCGCGAGACTCGACGCGTACCCCTCGTTGCAGATCACCACGACGCGCAGATCATGACCGGTGGCCTCCGGAGCCCGGTGGCTGCCCTGCGGATCGAGCCGCCACTCCAGCTCGTTGCGTTCCACGACGAGCGCCCCCGGGATCAGCCCGTCCCGCTCGCGCAGCGCGGCGTACCGGATGTCCACCAGCAGCGCACCGGCCGCGGCGGCGTCGTACGCCTCCTGCGGCCCGATCCGGTCGAGCCCTTCGCGCACCCGCTCCAGTAGTTCGTCGATGCCGGTACGTTCGCCGCTCACTGCCACTCCTCAGGACGCTCGACATGCTCCAGACGCAGCACCGCACCCGTGCGGCTGTAGCGCCGCATCATCGGCAGCGGCGGGTAGTAGGCGTGCACCGAGACGGCGTGTTCGTTCGCCGACTCGTTCAGCACCTGGTGCACATGGTGCGCGCCGAAGGCCCGTCCCCGGCCGGCCGTCAGCTCCCGCTCCCGGTCGACCCCGTCGGCCAGTTCAAGGGTTTTCCATCCCTCCGTGGGGATGCGCGCCGCGAGCGACTCCTCCCGCAGGGTGCCCGCCGCTGCGGCGAAGGCACCGTGCGAGCCGCCGTGATCGTGCCAGCCGGTGCCGGTACCGGGCGGCCAGCCGATCAGCCAGGCCTCGCTTCCGCCCGGCCCGTCGAGCCGTACCCAGGTACGGCCATCGGGATCGAGCGGAAGGGAAGCCACCAGGGAAGCGTCGGCGGCGGTACGGCGTACGAATTCGAGCAGTTCCGAGGAAGAGGGCGCGGCGTTCCGGGGAACGCTTTCGGGCGCACCTGAGGAACGTACGGAAACAGACACAGAGGACCGTCCTGAGGAAGTTCGCGAGAACGCGCGGCCGGAATCACAGCACGGCACGGCGCGTGAGAAAGAAGGGCGAATCAGCAGGACGGGCGACACACGCAGCCCGCATAGCGGACGAGGTCCATATGGACCCTCCGCCACAGGCGCACGTCGGTGTCGGTCACGCTCCGGAGTACACCACGCACGCCCGCGACGGTCAATTGATGTCCGCTGTCCGGTCGGTCAGGTCGGGCTCATCCGTCCGGTCCGCCTCGGCGGCCCCGTCGGAGGGCGCGGCCTTCGCGGGAATCTCTCCTTCTCCGGAACGCTGCGGACCGGGACCCGCCTGCGCCGACACCGGCGCGCCCCCTCGTGCCGCGTCCGCCGCCGCGTACAGCTCGGCGGGGCGCACCCCGTGGAACGCCGCGACCAGGTGCCCGTCGGGCCGCACCAGCAGCACGGTGTGCGCCGACGCCCCCGGGTAGCCCTCCGTCACCAGCAGCTCGGCCCGTACCGGCAGTGCCGTCACCGCCGCCGCGAGCCGCGGCATCACCCCCGCGGTCATCCAGTGCCGCCGGTCCCACACGCCCGTACCCGGCGCGACCAGCAGCACGAGCTGCCGGCCCCGCCCCAGCCGGTCCCGCAGCCGTACCGTCGCGCCGTCGGGCGCCGTCACGCGTACGTCCGCAACCGGCCCGCCCAGGGGCGTACCGACCAGCGTCTGCGCGTCGGCGTGCGGGGGCGCGAGAGGAGAGCGCGTGTACTCGGGAGGCGCCCCCAGCGCCCCGCGCCCGAGGTGCCCGTCGGTCAGCAGAGTGTCGTGTCCGCGCGCGGTGCCGGGAAGGTACGTCCGCAGTCCGCTGCCCCGCAGTATCGGCAGCGCCTGGTCGGCGGCGCGCAGGCGCGCGGCGACGGCCGTACGCCGCTCGGCCTGGTAACTGTCGAGCAGCGTCTGCGAAGCGCCCAGGTGCCACGCCTGCGCCAGCTTCCAGGCCAGGTTGTCGACGTCCCGCAGCCCCTCGTCGAGCCCCTGGGTACCCAGCGCCCCGAGCAGATGTGCGGCGTCACCGGCGAGGAACGCACGCCCCACCCGCCACTTGCGTGCCAGCCGGTGATGCAGCGTGTACACGCCCGTGTCGATCAGCTCGTACGGCGGTGTCACACCGCACCATCCCGCCAGCGTGTCCCGCACGCGCTCCACCAGTGCCTCGGGCGTGACGAGGTCGCCGCGCGGCGGCAGCAGCCAGTCGAGCCGCCACACCCCGTCCCGCAGCGGACGGGCAGTCACTTCCTGCCCGCCCGAACGCCACGGCGGCATGCGGTGCAGCAACGCTTCGCCGTCCCACGGCAGCTCCGTACGCAGCGCGGCGACCGCGTGCCTCTCGATCGCCGTACGTCCCGGGAAGCGGACGTCGAGGAGCTTGCGCACCGTCGACCTCGCCCCGTCGCAGCCGACCAGGAAGCTGCCGCGCCACCAGGTGGCCCCGGGCTCACGGGTGTGCGCGGTGACCCCGTTGTCGTCCTGCTCGATGGTGTCGAGACGCCCGTGCGGCACGGTCTGCACGAGGTCGTGCGCGGTGACGGCGTCCCGCAGTCCGCGCGTCAGTTCGTGCTGCGGCAGATGCACGGGAGAGGGAAGGCCGCCGTCGTCGCCGAAGAGGACCTTCCTCACATCCTGATTGCGCCGCATCGACCGCCATCCGGTCCAGCGCGTTCCCTCGTCACAGACGGTCGTGCAGCCGAGCCGCTCGGCCAGCTCGGCGGTGTCGGCCCGCAGAAGGGCCGTACGGGCCGTACGGGGCTCGTCCTTGCCGTCCCCCTCGTCGAGCAGCACGGAGGGCACACCGTGGCCCGCGAGAGCCAGCGAGAGGGCGAGCCCGACAGGACCCGCCCCAACGACGATCACCGGGTCCACGGCGCGTCCCCTCCAGTCCGTACGGACATGCGGGAAGTGGCAGGTGGAACCCGGTGCACGATCACAGAACGTATGCAACCCACTGCGGGTGCTTGCGTCAAGTGACAGAGGCAGCGGCGCGGTGGCCGCTGCCTCACATTTCGTCAGTTCTTCTTGTCGGCAGGCCCGTCGGTACCTGTGGCCCCGCCTTCCGCATGCGGTCCGACCGGTCCGGCGGCGGTCTCCAGTACTCCGGGCGCATCCAGCGGCTCGCCGGCCGCGGCCGGAGTGATGCCGGTCTTCGCCCGGCGGCCGCGCTTCTCGATCCAGGTGGCGAGCGACGAGAGCGCCAGACACATCGCGACGTAGATGGCGCCCACCACGATGACTACGGGGACGTAAGGATTGTCGTCATTGACGATGATGTTGTTGGCCATCATTCGGGCCGCGTACAGAAGCTCCGCGTACGTGATGATGTAGCCGAGCGAGGTGTCCTTGAGGGTCACGACCAGCTGGCTGATGATCGTCGGCAGCATGGACCGGACAGCCTGCGGGAGCAGCAGCATCGTCATGACCTGCGACTTGCGCAGACCCAGCGCGTACGCCGCTTCCACCTGCCCCTTGGGCACGGCGTTGACGCCCGCCCTGAGCACCTCCGCCTGGACGCACGCGTTGTAGACGGTCAGTCCGATGACCAGGGCCCAGTACGCCGAACTCTCGCCGATGAAACCGAGGTTGTCCTTGTACGTGAGGAACAGGACCCACATGGCGTAGATCGTGATCAGCAGAGGTACGGCCCGGAACAGCTCGATGAAGCCGGTCGCCACCGCGCTCACAGCGCGGTGGTCGGAGAGTCGTCCCACCGCCAGCACCACACCGAGGAGCAGCGACAGCACGGCTGCCACGACGAAGACCTGGAGGGTGGACAGGATGCCGTCGCGGATGCTCGCCCGGACCCCGGCATTGTTGAAGATGTTCCACATCTCGGGCGCGAAGTACCCGCGGTCCGCGAGCCGGTAGACCGAGAATGCGATCAGCCCGAGGACGAGCAGGGAACCGACCACGCTGTAGATGCGGTTGCGTACCCGGGCGCTGGGACCCGGGGCGTCGTACAGGACGCTCGAACTCATCGTGCGACCTCCAGGCGCCGCTCGAGCAGCCGGAAGAGACCGCTGATGGTGAAGGTGATGACCAGGTAGGCGAGTGCCACCCAGAGGAAGATCGGGGCGATGGCGAAGCCCTTGTCGCTCAGCAGCTTCTGCACACCGAAGAGCTCAGTGACGCTGAACGCTCCCGCGATCGCCGAGTTCTTGGTGAGCGCGATGAAGATGCTGCTCAGTGGCGGGACCACGGTGCGCGTGGCCTGCGGAAGGACGATCATGCGCAGCGTCTGGAAGAACGTCATGCCCAGCGAACGGGCGGCCTCGGCCTGGCCGAGCGGCACCGTACTGACGCCGGACCTGACCGCCTCGCAGACGAACGCGGAGGTGTAGAAGCCGAGCGCCAGCAGGGCCTTGACCCACGGGTTCATGCCGGTGCCGAATACGGCGGGCACCACGAACCAGACGACGAGGAACAGCAGCGTCAGCGGAGTGTTGCGGAAGAGCGTGACCCAGGCGGTGCCGAAGAACCGCAGGGGCGGTACGGGTGATACACGGAAACCGGCCATCACGACGCCCAGCACCATCGCGAGCAGCGCACTGGCGGCGGTCAGCAGCACGGTTCCTATGAAACCGTCACGGAACTCCGGCAAGTGGTCGAGCAATACATTCACGGGGAAGTCCTCGTGGGCGGCAGCGGACGGGCAGGGGACACCGCGCCCCGTACGCTCCCCTCAAGCGCGTACGGGGCCCGGAAAGTCACCACCGAAGACAGACGGCGGTTGTCAGTAGCGCTCGAGCGCCGGCGGCTCGGTGAACTCGGAGCCGGACAGGCCGAGCGTCGCGTCGTACGCCTTCTTGTAGTCGCCGTTCTTGATGTGCGCCTCGAGGGCGTCGCTGACAGCGTCGCGCAGCGCCTTGTCGTCCTTGCTCATGCCGATGCCGTACGGCTCCTTGGTGAACGGCTGGCCGATCACCTTGAGCTTCGTCGGACGCTGTGCGGCGTAGCCCTTGAGGATCGCGTCGTCGGTGGTGACGGCGTCGACCTCGTTGTTGATGAGCTGCTGCACGCACTCGGAGTACTTCGAGAGCTCGACGGTCTTGGCGCCGTACTTCGGCTTCTTGATCTCCTGGAGCGGCGTGGAGCCGACGATCGAGCAGACCTTCTTGCCCTTGAGGGCGTCCGATCCGGTGATCGCCTTCTCGTCCTTGCGGACCAGGAGGTCGGCGCCGGCCATGAAGTACGGACCGGCGAAGCCGACCTGCTTCTTGCGCTCGTCGTTGATCGTGTACGTACCGACGTAGAGGTCGATGTCACCCTTCGAGATGGTCGTCTCGCGGACACCGGAGTCGACCGTCTTGAAGTTGATCTGATCGGCCGAGAAGCCGAGGTCGGCGGCGACCATCTTGGCGATCTCGATGTCGAAACCGGAACGCTTGCCGTCGGTGTCCTCGAAGCCGAGGTACGGCTGGTCGTTCTTGGCGCCGAAGGTGATCTTGCCGGCCTTCTGGGCCTTCTTCAGGGCCGGCGAGTCGATCTTGACGTCCTTGGCGACCGTGTACGTCGGAAGCTTGGGGGCTTCCTTGCCACCGGTCGGGTCCTTCGGCTTGTCACCCGCGGTGCCGGACTCGCCGCCACAGGCGGTCGCGGTCAGGGCGAGCACTGCAATGGCAACGGCGGCCGTCTTGCGGAGCTTCATCGTGAACATCCCTTATGTCGTAGGTCGTCGTTGGTCGTCAGTGGTGAAGGATCTTCGACAGGAAGTCCTTGGCCCGGTCGCTGCGCGGGTTGCTGAAGAACTGGTCGGGCGTGGCCTCTTCGACGATCTTGCCGTCCGCCATGAAGACGACGCGGTTGGCTGCCGAGCGCGCGAAACCCATCTCGTGGGTGACGACCACCATCGTCATGCCGTCGCGCGCCAGCTGCTGCATGGCCTCCAGCACCTCGTTGATCATCTCGGGGTCGAGCGCCGAAGTGGGCTCGTCGAAGAGCATGACCTTGGGGTCCATCGCCAACGCCCGTGCGATCGCGACACGCTGCTGCTGGCCACCGGAGAGCTGTGCCGGGTACTTGTCCGCCTGCGAGCCGACGCCCACCCGGTCCAGCAGCTCCCGCGCCTTCTTCTCGGCCGCGGCCTTGTCCGCCTTGCGGACCTTGATCTGGCCCAGCGTGACGTTCTCCAGCACCGTCTTGTGCGCGAAGAGGTTGAACGACTGGAAAACCATGCCGACGTCGGCACGCAGCCGTGCGAGCTCCTTGCCCTCCTGGGGCAGCGGCTTGCCGTCGATGGCTATCGCACCGGAGTCGATCGTCTCCAGGCGGTTGATGGTGCGGCACAGCGTGGACTTTCCGGACCCCGAGGGTCCGATGACGACCACGACCTCGCCACGGGCGATGGTCAGATCGATGTCCTGGAGCACATGCAGCGCGCCGAAGTGCTTGTTGACGTTGCTCAGCACGACCAGGTCGTCGGCTGCGGGGGCAGCGTCATCGGCGGCCTTGGTCACTGAAACTCCGCTCATCGGCTTCTTGCTCCGTCCTCCTCGGTTGGGGAGGACCCTAGTCAGGCGTTACGACCAGCGTCATCACATCTGAGCGGAAATTGAGCATAACGATCCGGCTTCAACCGGACACTCCGTGTGAACGGGACTCCGGCGGGGGATACCGGCTCCATAACGGAACATGCCCGTAACGGGAAGGCCCTTGACTGGAACGTGACGCATCGGCGTTTATGCCATGAGGCGTATTGCGCCGGACCTGTTCACGAACATTTCACCGGTGGGGGAGGGTGCCATGAGGCTGCTGCTCGTCGAGGACGACGACCACGTCGCGGCTGCGCTCTCCGCGATCCTCGTCCGCCACGGCTTCCAGGTCGTCCACGCCCGCAGTGGCGAGGAGGCGATCCAGGCGCTCCTGCCCGCCGAGAAGGAACCCTTCGGCGTCGTACTGCTCGACCTCGGGCTGCCCGACCAGGACGGCTACGAGGTGTGCGGCAAGATCCGTAAGCGCGGCAACACGCCGGTGATCATGGTGACCGCGCGGGCCGACGTGCGTTCGCGCATCCACGGCCTCAACCTCGGCGCCGACGACTATGTCGTCAAGCCGTACGACACCGGCGAACTGCTCGCCCGTATCCACGCGGTCAGCCGGCGCAAAGGCACCGGTGAGGCGCCGGCGCCCGGCGACGACACGGCGCTGCGGCTCGGCGGCGTACGCATCGAGCTGCCCACGCGCCGCGTCAGCGTCGGCGGCAGCGAAGTACAGCTCACCCGCAAGGAGTTCGACCTGCTCGCCCTCCTCGCGCAGCGCCCCGGTGTGGTGTTCCGCCGGGAACAGATCATCAGCGAGGTATGGCGTACGAGCTGGGAGGGAACCGGCCGCACCCTGGAGGTGCATGTGGCCTCCCTGCGCTCCAAACTGCGGATGCCTGCGCTCATCGAGACCGTGCGCGGCGTCGGCTACCGGCTCGTCGCACCGGCCGCGTCGGTACAGGGCCCGTAACCCCACGTGCGTACCCGCCTCCTCCCCCTGCTCATCGTCCTGCTCGCGGGCATCCTGCTCGCGCTGGGCTTCCCCCTCGCGGTGAGTGTCGCCGCCGCCGAGCAGCAGCGGGTGGTCGTCGACCGGATCGACGACACGGCGCGCTTCGCCGCGCTCGCGCAGTTCGTCACCGAACGGTGGGAGAGCGGCCAGGACGAGCGCCGCAGGACCCTGGAGATCGAACTCGCCAGCTACAGCGACGTGTACGGGATCAATGCGGGCGTGTTCTACCACGACAAGTTCGCCATGGCGAGCGCCCCCGAGAACTGGGCCGTTCCCGCGAGCGGTGAGGGGCTGGAGGCCTTCGAGGAAGCGCTCCGCAAGCGCCGCAGCCACGATCCCGCTCAGGTATGGCCCTGGCAGGAGGGACGGCTCGTCGTCGCCTCACCGGTGGTGCGGGACGGCGACGTGGTCGCGGTCGTGGTCACCGACTCGCCGACCGGGCAGATGCGTTCACGGATCCTTCAGGGCTGGCTGCTGATCGCGGCGGGCGAGTTCGCGGCGATGCTGGTCGCGGTGGGCGCCGCGTTCCGGCTGACCGGGTGGGTGCTCAGGCCCGTACGCGTCCTGGACGCGGCCACTCACGACATCGCGACGGGGCTGATGAACTCACGGGTCGCGGCGGCCGGCGGCCCGCCCGAACTCAGGCGGCTCGCCCGTTCGTTCAACGAGATGGCCGACAACGTCGAGGAAGTGCTGGAGCAGCAGCGCGCCTTCGTCGCCGACGCCTCCCACCAGCTGCGCAACCCGTTGTCCGCCCTGCTCCTGCGGATCGAGCTCCTCTCCCTCGAGCTGCCCGAGGGCAACGAGGAGATCGCCTCGGTCCGGACGGAGGGCAAGCGCCTCGCGCAGGTCTTGGACAGCCTCCTGGGTCTGGCGCTGGCCGAGCAGGCCTCCGCGCACCTCCAGCTCATCGACATCGGCGAGCTGGTCACCGAGCGGGTCGCCGCCTGGCGCCCCCTGGCGGACGACAAGGGGGTCCACCTCACCCGGGAGGGCCCGGAGGCAGTCGCCGCCTGGGGTGACCCCGTGGCGCTCTCCAGCGCCCTCGACGCGGTGATCGACAACGCCCTGAAGTTCACACCGGGCGGCGAGGACGTCGAGGTGACGGTCGCGTCGAACGGTGACGCCTGCACGGTCTCGGTCGCCGACGGCGGCCCCGGCCTGACCGACGACGAACTGGACCGTATCGGCGACCGCTTCTGGCGCAGCAACCGCCACCAGAACGTCACGGGCTCGGGCCTCGGCCTGTCCATTTCCCGGGCCCTGCTGCTCGCCGGCGGCGGCACCCTCTCGTACGCCCGCAACGAGCCCCATGGGCTGCGTGTGACGGTGAAGGTCCCGCGCGCAGCGCCCAGGGCGTGACCGCTGCGGCATACCGCTGCGGCATGACAGCTACGGCATGTCAGCAGCTACGGCTTGACCGACTGGTAGTAGCGCTGAGCACCTTCGTGCAGCTCCAGCGGATCCGTGTAGATGGCGGTCCGCAGGTCCACCAGCTGGGCCGCGTGCACCTTCGTGCCGATGCGGTCCCGGCTCCCTATGACCGTACGGGTGAGCCCCTCGGTCAGCCGCGCGTCCGCGGCGTCAGTGGTCACCAGCAGATTGGCGACCGCCACCGTCGGCACGGCGGCCTTCGGCCGGATGTCCGGATACGCGTCGTCGGGCATCACGGCGGACCGGTAGTGGCGGGCCGGGCCGGCCTCCGTGTGCAGCTCGTCGACGAGATCGCCCAGGGGCACGAGCCGTATGTCGAAGCGCTTGGACAGATCCCTGACCGCGGTGGTCGGCAGGCCGCCGGACCAGAAGAAGGCGTCGATCGTGCCCTTCTCCAGACGCTGGGGCATGGTGTCGATGCCGATGGACACGGGAGTGATGTCCCGGTCGGGATCGAGCCCCGCTGCCTCGAGCAGCCGGTTCGAGACCAGGCGTACTCCCGAGCCGTCCTGTCCCACGGCGACCCGCTTGTTCCGGAGACCGGCCGCGGACCGCACCTTGGAACGCTCCGGAACGACGAGCTGCACGTAGTCGTCGTACAGTCGCGCGCACCCGCGCAGCCGGTACGCCCCCGGCAGGCCGTCCCGCTGGTACTGCGCGACGGCGTCCGCGGTGGCGATGGTGAAATCGGCATCGCCGTTCACCAGCCGCGCGAGGTTCTGGCGCGAGCCCTCACTCGAGCGAAGGTCCATGCCGACGTCCGGGAGATCGCGGGCGACCTCCTTGTCGAGGAGCTCGCCGTAGCGCTGGTAGACCCCGGTCTTCACTCCCGTACTGAACGTGATCTTCCCGCTCGGAGCCTGCTCCCCGATCGGCAGGAGCCACCACAGCAGCAGCCCGGACACCACTAGGGCGGCGGCGAACCCCTGGAGGGCGCGGCGGCGGCTGATGCGGGCGAGGGCATGGTGCATGCGCGCGATCCTGCCAGTTCACTCCCCTCGGATACCAGGGGGTGCCCGGCCCCGTACCCTGGTGTACGAGATGAGCGAGAAGACATACGAGGTGCGCACTTACGGGTGCCAGATGAACGTCCACGACTCCGAGCGGCTTTCGGGCCTCCTGGAGGGCGCGGGATACGTGCGTGCGCCGGAGGGCGCCGACGGTGACGCCGATGTCGTCGTTTTCAACACCTGCGCGGTGCGGGAGAACGCCGACAACAAGCTGTACGGCAATCTCGGCAGGCTCGCCCCGATGAAGACGAAGCGGCCGGGCATGCAGATCGCCGTGGGCGGCTGCCTCGCGCAGAAGGACCGCGACACCATCGTCAAGAAGGCCCCCTGGGTCGATGTGGTCTTCGGTACGCACAACATCGGCAAGCTGCCCGTGCTGCTGGAGCGTGCCCGCGTCCAGGAAGAGGCGCAGGTCGAGATCGCCGAGTCGCTGGAGGCGTTCCCCTCCACGCTGCCGACGCGCCGCGAGAGCGCGTACGCCGCCTGGGTGTCCATCTCCGTCGGGTGCAACAACACCTGCACCTTCTGCATCGTCCCTGCGCTGCGCGGCAAGGAGAAGGACCGCAGGACCGGCGACATCCTCGCCGAGATCGAGGCACTGGTGGCCGAGGGAGTCTCCGAGATCACCCTGCTCGGCCAGAACGTCAACGCGTACGGCTCCGACATCGGCGACCGCGAGGCGTTCTCCAAGCTGCTGCGCGCCTGCGGGAAGATCGAGGGCCTGGAGCGTGTGCGCTTCACCTCGCCGCACCCGCGCGACTTCACGGACGACGTGATCGCCGCGATGGCCGAGACGCCGAACGTCATGCCGCAGCTGCACATGCCGCTCCAGTCCGGCTCTGACACGGTGCTCAAGGCGATGCGTCGCTCGTACCGCCAGGACCGCTTCCTCGGCATCATCGAGAAGGTACGTGCGGCGATGCCGCACGCGGCCATCTCCACCGACATCATCGTGGGCTTCCCCGGCGAGACCGAGGACGACTTCGAGCAGACCATGCACACGGTCCGCGAGGCGCGCTTCGCGCAGGCCTTCACCTTCCAGTACTCCAAGCGCCCCGGTACGCCGGCCGCCACCATGGAGAACCAGATCCCCAAGGAGGTCGTCCAGGAGCGCTACATGCGTCTGGTCGCCCTCCAGGAGGAGATCTCCTGGGAGGAGAACAAGAAGCAGGTCGGCCGGACCGTCGACGTCATGGTCGCCGAGGGCGAGGGCCGCAAGGACGGCGCCACGCACCGCCTCTCCGGACGCGCCCCCGACAACCGTCTCGTCCACTTCACGAAACCGGACGAGGACGTACGTCCCGGCGACGTGGTGACGGTGGAGATCACCTACGCCGCGCCGCACCACCTGCTGGCCGAGGGCCCCTCCAAGGCGGTACGCCGCACCCGCTCGGGCGACGCCTGGGAGAAGCGCACCGCCGGGCCGAAGCAGGGCGCGGGCGTTCTGCTGGGGCTGCCGAAGATCGGCGTACCGGAGCCGCTCCCGGCGGCCATGGGCGGCTGCTCCGTCCAGTAGGCGCATGCCGCAGGGGTACTAGGCTGCCGGGCATGCTTGTCGCCGCCGCCGTGTGCCCCTGTCCGCCGCTCCTGGTCCCCGAGGTCGCCTCCGGTGCCGCACCGGAACTCGACGCCGCACGGGCCGCGTGCGCGGACGCTCTGGGGGTGCTCGCCGCATCGCGTCCCGACCTGCTCGTGGTGGTCGGTTCCGCGGGCGAGGACGGCACCGGGACGTACCCCCAGGGGGCCCCGGGCAGCTTCAAGGGCGTCGGCGTGGATTTCGGCGTGTTCCTCGGAGCGGCGGTTCCGCCGGAGGCGGGCGTCCCGGGAAGCGCCGCGGCACGCGCGCTTCCCCAGCCGCTCGCCGTGGGTGCCTGGCTGCTCTCCCGTACGCAGTGGGCGGACGCCCCTGTGGAAGGGCTCCATGTCGGGGAACGGCTGCCCGGCGCGCTGTGCGCCGGGGAGGGCCGCGAACTCGCCGCGCGGGCGGAGCGGGTCGCCCTTCTCGTACTCGGCGACGGCAGTGCCTGCCGGACGGTCAAGGCGCCCGGCTACCTGGACGAACGGGCCGACGGCTTCGACGCCGCGGCGGCGCGTGCTCTGGGCGCGGCCGACACGGCCGCTCTGATGACGCTGGACGAGCAGGCTGCGTACGAACTCAAGGCGGCGGGACGGGCCCCCTGGCAGGTCCTCGCGGGCGCCGCGCAGGGCGCCGGTCTCGGTGGACAGCTGCTGTACGAGGACGCCCCCTACGGCGTCGGGTACTTCGTCGCCGTCTGGTCCTGAGGGACCGCACCACGACGCACGGGGACGGCCGTGGAGCGATGTGCGCTCCACGGCCGTCCACCGTTGCTGCCGATCAGAGGGCCACGTGTCGGAAGACCACGCGTCAGACGGGCGGAGGGGGAGGCGGCGGCGTGGCGCCGGTGCCTCCGGTTCCGCCGGTCCCGTCGTCCTTGTGCGCGATGCGGTCCAGGGCGTGCTTCGCCTTGCCCGAACCCGACTCGATCTGACTGCTGTACTTGCCCTTGGTCTTGCTGTCGACCGCCTTGGCGGCCTTGCTCAGACCGTGCTCGATCTTGCCCTCGTGCTGCTGCGCGAGATGCGAGACCTTGTCCTTCGCGGGAGCAAGCTTGGCCTTCAACGAATCCAGGAAACCCATGGATCACCTTCGCTCTTCGGGGGACTACTTGCGGGCGCTCTCTCCAGCCTCATTGTCCGCCGCTTCGTCCGCGGACTGCTGCTTGGGGATGTCCACGTTCTCCTCCGCGGTGGCGTCGGAAGCCTCGGAGGCCTTCTCGTCCCCGCCTTCCGGCCCTTCCGCCGCGGCTTCCTCCGGAGTGTCGGCCGTCGGTGTGGCGGCCTGCGCCTCGTCGGTTGACGCCTCAGCGACACTCTTCGACTTGCGGCTAAACCATGTAAAAACGCCCATATCTGCTCCATAACCTTACTCGTGTGGGCGAAATCCCGCGCCCGAGCGGAGCGTCTCTGTGCGTCGCCCGGGGGCACCGGTCCGGAAACCGGCGGTCGGAACCTCGCAACAGGCAACGAACCCGGCCGCGTGCCGTCACGTAACTCGTTCGGGGAGGAGCCGTGGGGTTTGCGAGACTGTGCGAGTGAGAACTGCAGCTCCCGCACCGCGGGTCATCGCCGTTGTCGGCCCCACGGCAGCCGGAAAATCCGATCTGGGCGTCGCCCTCGCCCAGCATTTCGGCGGGGAAGTCGTCAACGCCGACTCCATGCAGCTCTACCGGGGGATGGACATCGGCACCGCCAAGCTGACGCCGCAAGAGCGCGGCGGAGTCCCGCACCACCTCCTGGACATCTGGGACGTCACCGAGGCGGCGAGCGTCGCCGAGTACCAGCGGCTCGCCCGCGCGGAGATCGACCGGCTGCTGGCCGAGGGCCGCACACCCGTCCTCGTCGGCGGTTCCGGCCTCTACGTACGGGGCGCCATCGACGCCCTCGAGTTCCCCGGCACCGACCCGGCCGTACGGGCCCGCCTGGAGGAGGAACTGGAGCTCCGGGGCCCCGGGGCGCTGCACGCTCGGCTCGCCGCCGCCGACCCCGACGCGGGGCGCGCGATCCTGCCGAGCAACGGCCGGCGCATCGTCCGCGCGCTCGAAGTGATCGAAATCACCGGCAAGCCTTTCACCGCCAATCTGCCCGGCCCCGACTCGGTGTACGACACCGTCCAGATCGGGGTCGACGTCGCCCGCCCCGAGCTCGACGAGCGCATCGCGCTGCGCGTCGACCGTATGTGGGACGCGGGCCTCGTGGACGAGGTGCGCACGCTGGAGGCGCGGGGGCTCCGAGAGGGGCGCACGGCGGCCCGCGCCCTGGGCTATCAGCAGGTGCTGGCCGCGCGGGCGGGGGAGTGCACCGAGGAGGAGGCGCGCGCCGAGACCGTTCGCGCCACCAAGCGCTTCGCGCGCCGCCAGGACTCGTGGTTCCGCCGGGATCCGCGGGTCCACTGGCTGAGCGGCGCGGCCGAGGACCGGGCGGAACTCGCGCATCTCGCTCTGGCGTTGGTCGAACGAGCGGTTACAGCCTGATCACGTGATGGCATCGGGACGCTCCGCCCGTCATTCGGGTGCCCGGGCCCGTGCCATCATCAAGCTTCGATCGACCAGTGAGTCCAAGTTGGGAGGGCGCGTGGCGATGGAAGCCGGCCCTCGTGACACCACACAGGACGAACCGGACCGTTTGAGCCCGGACGGGCCGGACGACCAGGACGGGACACCCGGGACCGGGACGGGTCCCGAGGTCGAGGTCGAGCTGCGCCCGCAGCGGCGCCTGCGGATCTGGCAGCTCGCGCCGATCGTGGGACTCGCCGCCATGGGCTCGCTGATGTTCGCCTTCCCCCTGGCGTTCGAGTTCGGTGACGGTGGAGCGGTCGTCGCCATGCTGGGCCTGCTGATCAGCTGCTGCGCCGCCGGCTGGGGCATGATGGCCGCCCGCCGCGTGGGACACACCTGGCCGGGCCTGCCGTCCAGGGAGTCGGGCAAGCGCCCCGACTGGCGGCTGATCGCGCTGTACGTCGCTCTGGGCACGGGGCTTGTCGCGCTGGCCGTCTGGCGCGTGGCCCGCCTCCGCTGACCTGCTGTCGTACCCGCCCCGTACGATTGACGCCGTGAGCACCTCGCAGATCGCCTTCCTCAAGGGCCACGGGACAGAGAACGACTTCGTGATCGTCCCCGACCCGGACAACACCGTCGACCTGCCCTCGTCCCTCGTCGCGAAACTGTGCGACCGCAGGGCGGGCATCGGAGGCGACGGTCTGCTGCATGTCGTACGGTCCGCCGAGCACCCCGAGGCCCGTGCGATGGCCGGCGAGGCCGAGTGGTTCATGGACTACCGCAACGCCGACGGCTCGATCGCCGAGATGTGCGGCAACGGCGTCCGTGTCTTCGCCCGCTACCTCCAGCGCGCGGGCCTGGCCGGCGAGGGCGACCTGGCCGTCGCCACCCGCGGCGGCGTCAAGCAGGTGCACATCGCCAAGGCCCAGCCCGGTGGCGACAGTGGCGACATCACCGTCTCCATGGGCCGGGCCGCCCTCCCCGAGGGCGACGTCACGGTCTCCGTGGGGGCCCGGGAATGGCCCGCCCGCAATGTGAACATGGGCAACCCGCACGCCGTCGCATTCGTCGACGACCTGGAACACGCCGGCGATCTCTTCACCGCCCCGCCCTTCAGCCCCGCCTCCGCGTACCCCCAGGGCGTCAACGTCGAGTTCGTCGTCGACCGAGGCCCGCGCCACGTCGCCATGCGGGTGCACGAGCGCGGCTCGGGCGAGACCCGCTCCTGCGGCACGGGCGCCTGCGCCGTGGCCGTCGCGGCGGCCCGCAGGGACGGCGCCGATCCCGCCGTCACCGGCGAGCCCGTGGCGTACACCGTGGACCTCCCCGGCGGCCGTCTGGTGATCACCGAGCGGCCCGACGGGGCCGTCGAGATGACCGGGCCCGCCGTGATCGTCGCCGAGGGCACCATCGAAGCGGACTGGATCGGTCCGGCCCAGTAGTTCCACCCCCACGGCCGATACGGCCGGCAGGAAACGGGCATCGTACGGAGCTTCGCTCGAATGGGTGATCCGGTTCACGCTGAGCGAGAGCGGGACTGCGCGGCGTGGTGGGCTCGGTAGCATCAAGCACCGGCCGGGACGTGGGTCCACCCGTCCACCGCCGGTCGAAGCTGCCGGAGGTGCCCCATGAGTGCAGAGGCCGCCAACCCAGGTGCCGCCAGTCGCAGGCGTGGCCGCACCAGGCTCGATCTCCGCAGGATCGGCCGGGTCGCACTGCTCGGCCCCACGTCGCGCGACCGGCTGCCCGACGCGATCGGCCACGTCGCGGACGCCCACCGCGCCCACCACCCCGACGCGGACCTCACCATCCTGCACAGGGCGTACGTACTGGCCGAGTCCTCGCACCGGGGACAGATGCGCAAGAGCGGCGAGCCGTACATCACGCACCCGCTGGCCGTGACGCTGATCCTCGCCGAACTCGGGGCCGAGACCACGACGTTGACCGCGGCGCTCCTGCACGACACCGTCGAGGACACCGAAGTGACGCTCGACCAGGTGCGCTCGGAGTTCGGCGAGGAGGTCTGTTTCCTCGTCGACGGAGTGACGAAACTCGAGAAGGTCGACTACGGCGCCGCTGCCGAACCCGAGACCTTCCGCAAGATGCTCGTCGCCACCGGCAACGACGTCCGGGTCATGTCGATCAAACTCGCCGACCGGCTGCACAACATGCGCACCCTCACGGTGATGCGCCCCGAGAAGCAGGCCCGGATCGCCAAAGTCACCCGCGACGTCCTGATCCCGCTGGCGGAACGGCTCGGCGTACAGGCCCTCAAGACCGAGCTGGAGGACCTGGTCTTCGCGATCCTGCACCCCGAGGAGTATGAGCGCACGCGCGCCCTCATCGCGGCGGACGCGAGCGCGGGCGACCCCCTGAACGCCATCGCGGAGGACGTCAGGAAGGTGCTGCGGGAAGCGGGCCTGGCCGCCGAAGTCCTGGTCAGGCCGCGGCACTTCGTCTCCGTGCACCGGGTCAGGCTCAAACGCGGCGAACTGCGCGGCACGGACTTCGGACGCCTGCTGGTGCTCGTCGGGGAGGACGCCGACTGCTACGGCGTACTGGGCGAACTGCACACCTGCTTCACGCCGGTGATCTCGGAGTTCAAAGACTTCATCGCGGCGCCCAAATTCAACCTCTACCAGTCGCTGCACACGGCCGTCGCGAGCCCGGACGGCGAGGTGGCCGAAATCCTCATCCGTACGCACCAGATGCACAAGGTCGCCGAGGCGGGCGTCGTCGCCCTGGGCAACCCGTACACCCCGACCGACGGCGCCGAGGCGCCCGAGGAGGGCGAGCGGGCCGACCCCACCAGGCCCGGCTGGCTCTCCCGGCTGCTGGAATGGCAGGAGTCCACACCGGACCCCGACACCTTCTGGACGTCGCTGCGCGCGGACCTCGCCCAGGACCGGGAGATCACCGTGTTCCGCTCGGACGGCGGCACGCTGGGCCTGCCGGCCGGCGCGAGCTGTGTGGACGCCGCGTACGCGCAGTACGGCGAGGCGGCGCACCGCTGCATCGGCGCACGCGTCAACGGGCGTCTGGCGACGCTCAGCACGGTGCTCAGCGACGGCGACACGGTGCAGTTGCTCCTCGCCCACGACATCGGCTCAGGGCCACTGCCCGAGTGGCTCGACCACGCCCGTACGCCCGCCGCGCGCATCGCCATCAGCGGCTGGCTCTCCTCCCACCAGGACGAGGTCCCCGTCCCGCAAGGAGGCGTGGGCCGGCCGCCGGAGCCCAGACCCGGGGGAGGGGCCGGCGCCTCGGCGCCCGGCATCGACACCCTGGTGCGCCGGGTCGCCGGCAACGCCGTCGTGGACCTGCCGGACGCGACCGTACGCCTCGCCGGCTGCTGTACGCCGGTGCCGCCGGACGCCGTCACCGGCTTCGCCGTACGCGGCGGCGCCGTCACCGTGCACCGCGAGGAGTGCCCCGCGGTGGGCCGGATGCGGGCGCACGGGCGCGAGCCCGTGGGCGTGCGCTGGCTGGCCAGCGGCGACTGCCGGGTCACCCTGGTCGCCGAGTCCTTCGGCCGCCCGAGGCTTCTCGCCGACCTGACGGAGGCCATCGCCACCGCGGGCGCGGCGGTCGTCTCGGCCACCGTGGAACCGCCGAGCGAGCAGCGCGTACGGCACACGTACACGCTCCAGCTGCCCGACGCCGCCGGGCTCCCCGCGCTGATGCGCGCGATGCGCGAGGTACCCGGGGTGTACGACGTGAGCCGCGCCCAGCATCCCGCCACCGCCTGATCGAACGCACCGCTCTTTCGAGTGGGTGCAGCGCGAGCCGTCCCGGTGGCCCGGTCGGTCCCTGATAGCGGTGGTCCATGCTGCTCACCTCCCGGCGCCTGCGTGCCGCCCTGCTGGCCGCCGCATCGGCCACCCTCGTCGCCGCGACCGTGCCCGCCCCCGTGCCACCCGTGGCGCTCGGTATCGGCGATCCGCTCTTCCCGCACCTGGGGAACCCCGGATACGACGTTCTCGAGTACGACATCTCCTTCACGTACGGCGGGAGCAACAGCAAGCCCCTGGACTCCGTCACGAAGATCGACGCGCTGGCCACGGAGCGGCTCGACCGCGTCAATCTCGACTTCTCGCGCGGCACCGTCGCGTCGGTCGAGGTGAACGGCGAGCGGGCGGATTTCGCGACGGCGGGCGAGGACCTGATCGTCACGCCGGAGGAGCCGGTGGACCAGGGATGGCCGCTGCGGATCACTGTCCGGCACACGAGCGATCCCAGTCCCAAGAAGGGCGCGGACGGCGGCTGGGTGCGTACGCGCGACGGCCTCGCCATGGCGAACCAGGCCGACGCGGCGCACCGCGTCTTCCCGTGCAACGACCACCCGGCCGACAAGGCGTACTTCACGTTCCGTGTCACCGCGCCGAAGGGCATGACAGCGGTCGCCAACGGGCTGCCCGTGGGAAAGGCCGCGAAGACGGCGGGCGGCACCACCTGGGCGTACCGGACCAGCCACCCCATGGCGACCGAATTGGCCCAGGTTTCAGTCGGCCGGTCGACCGTGCTGCACAGGAACGGGCCGAACGGTCTTCCCGTACGCGACGTCGTGCCGACCGCGGACCGGGCGCGGCTCGAACCGTGGCTGAAGAAGACGCCGGGGCAGCTGGAGTGGATGGAGCGGCAGATCGGCCGCTACCCGCTGGAGACGTACGGGCTGCTCATCGCCGACGCGGACACCGGCTTCGAGTTGGAGACGCAGACGCTGTCGCTCTTCGAGCGGTCGCTGTTCACCCGTTCCGATCTGCCCGCCTGGTACGTCGAGTCGATCATGGTGCACGAACTGGCGCACCAGTGGTTCGGCAACAGCGTCTCGCCGCGCTCCTGGTCCGACCTGTGGCTCAACGAAGGACACGCCACCTGGTACGAGGCCCAGTACGCCGAGGACCACGCGAAGCGGCCGCTGAAGGAGCGGATGCGCCAGGCGTACGCGCAGTCGGACGCCATGCGGGCGCAGGGCGGCCCGCCCGCCGCTCCCCGCGGTCCCGTGCCGGGGAAGAAGATCAGCATCTTCAGGCCGGTCGTCTACGACGGCAGCGCCCTGGTGCTGTACGCGCTGCGCCAGGAGATCGGCAAGGAGGCCTTCGGACAGCTGGAGCGCCGCTGGGTCAGTGATTACCGCGACGCCAGCGCGACGACCGGCGACTTCACGAACCTCGCGTCGCAGATCGCGGGCCGGGACCTGACCGGCTTCTTCAAGGAGTGGCTGTACGGGAAGAAGACGCCGGCCATGCCCGGGCACCCGGACTGGCGCAGTGAGACGGCGGCCAAGGCCACCAAGGCGACCAAGGCGAAGGAGTCGGGCAAGGCTGGGGCCGAGCCGACAGCCAAGGCGGCGCGGCGCGGGGAGAGGTAGGGGACGCGGGAAGCGGGCATAAACCGGAGTGACGGCCCGGGGCGGCCCGTGCCACTATCAACGGGTCGTCGGCGCTGCCGGGACCGGGGGGCCACCGCACAGTTCGGGAATCTTCCGGCCACGTCACGCGTTGTGACCGATACAACCGACTTTCTATCGACGTAAGGATCCAATGACCTCCTCTTCTTCCGCTTCCAAAGACGCACAGAGCTTCACGGAGAACGTGACCGAGAGCCTTCGGGCCGATGCCCTGATGGAAGAGGACGTCGCCTGGAGCTACGAAGTCGACGGGGAGCGGGACGGCGACCAGTTCGAGCGCTCCGACCGCGCCGCGCTGCGACGTGTGGCGGGCCTCTCCACAGAGCTCGAAGACGTAACCGAGGTCGAGTACCGGCAGCTGCGCCTGGAGCGCGTGGTGCTGGTCGGTGTCTGGACCTCCGGAACCGTGCTCGACGCCGAGAACTCACTGGCGGAGCTGGCCGCTCTCGCGGAGACCGCGGGCGCCCTGGTGCTCGACGGCGTCGTGCAGCGTCGTGACAAGCCCGACCCGGCCACGTACATCGGCTCGGGCAAGGCGATCGAGCTGCGCGACATCGTGATCGAGACCGGTGCCGACACCGTCGTCTGTGACGGTGAGCTCAGCCCCGGCCAGCTCATCCACCTCGAGGACGTCGTCAAGGTCAAGGTCGTCGACCGCACCGCCCTGATCCTCGACATCTTCGCCCAGCACGCCAAGTCCCGGGAGGGCAAGGCACAGGTCGCGCTCGCGCAGATGCAGTACATGCTGCCCCGGCTGCGCGGCTGGGGTCAGTCGCTCTCCCGGCAGATGGGCGGCGCAGGCTCCGGCGGTGGCGGCGGTATGGCCACCCGTGGTCCCGGTGAGACCAAGATCGAGACCGACCGGCGTCGGATCCGCGAGAAGATGGCGAAGATGCGCCGGGAGATTGCGGAGATGAAGACCGGCCGCGACATCAAGCGGCAGGAGCGCAAGCGCAACAAGGTGCCCTCGGTCGCGATCGCCGGGTACACGAACGCCGGAAAGTCCTCGCTGCTCAACCGCCTTACGGGCGCGGGCGTGCTGGTGGAGAACGCCCTGTTCGCCACCCTCGACCCGACCGTGCGCCGCGCGGAGACACCGACCGGGCGGATCTACACGCTCGCCGACACGGTCGGATTCGTACGGCATCTGCCGCACCACCTCGTCGAGGCGTTCCGCTCCACCATGGAGGAGGTCGGTGACGCCGACCTGATCCTGCACGTGGTGGACGGTTCGCACCCGGCGCCGGAGGAGCAGCTGGCGGCCGTACGCGAAGTGATCCGTGATGTCGGCGCGCTGAATGTGCCCGAGGTCGTGGTGATCAACAAGGCGGACGCGGCAGACCCGGTCGTGCTGCAGCGGCTGCTGCGCATCGAGCGTCACGCGATCGCGGTGTCGGCCCGTACGGGCGCGGGCATGGCGGAACTGCTGGCGCTGATCGACTCCGAGCTGCCCCGGCCCGAGGTCGAGATCGAGGCGCTCGTGCCGTACACGCACGGCGGGCTTATCTCGCGCGCCCACGCCGACGGCGAGGTGATCTCCGAGGAGCACACCGGGGAAGGCACGCTGATCAAGGTGCGGGTGCACGAGGAACTGGCGGCGGACCTGGCGCCGTACGTGCCGGCGACTCGCTGACGCGCGGCCGCCGGCCGCGGCCCCATCGGAGCGGTACGGGAGCCGTACCGGCACCGAGCAAGCCCGAAGGCCCGTCCCTCACGACGAGGGGCGGGCCTTCGGGCCGTTCGGGGCACTGCCCGCGGCGGCTACTTGCTGCCGTACTTCTCGCTCATGGCGGTGAAGACCTGCTCAGCGCCCGCGCCCAGGCGCGGGCCCGCCAGCCAGCCCGAAGTGACCGGGCCGATCGAGGTGTTGGAGACCAGCGCAGTCCTGCCGTCCGGCTGAGTGGCGAACCAGCCGCCGCCGGAGGAACCGCCGGTCATGGTGCAGCCGATCCGGTGCATCGTGGGCGTACCGGGGCTGATGGACAGGCGGGTCGGACGGTCCACGCACTTGTGCATGATCAGACCGTTGTACGGCGGCGCGGCCGGGTAGCCCCAGGCGCCCATCGCACCGGCCTTCGCCGTCTCGGGGACGTCGAAGCTGATCGGCAGGGCGTTGCGCACGGTCTCCTCGAGCGACTTGCCGCCTTTCTCGGGCTTCACGTGCATCACTGCATAGTCGTACGCGGCGCCCTCGCCGCCCGTCGGGCCGCCGTCCCGGATCCACTCGTTGGAGGTCGAGACCCAGTCGGCCCAGTAGACGCCGTACGGGGAGATGTCCTGGTGCCGGGCGTTCTTCAGCGCGGCCGCGGACTTGCCGAGGTCGTTGTAGGAGGGGACGAAGGCGATGTTGCGGTACCAGCCGCCGGCCTTCCCCGCGTGGACGCAGTGCCCCGCCGTCCACAGCAGGTTGGACCTGCCCGGGTTCCTCGGGTCCTTGACGACGGTCGCCGAGCAGACCATCGACCCCTCGGGGGAGTCGAAGAAGACCTTGCCGACGGGGGCCGCGTGGGCGTGGTACGGGGTCTTCTCCGCTTCGGCCCGGACCGGGCGCGGCTCGGGATCGGAGACGCCCTGGCCGCCTGACGCGTCACCGGCGGCCATGGTCTTGGACGGGGCCTTCGCCGCCTGCATCCGTTCGGGCTTCCACAGACCCTCGATGACCGGGTTGACGTAGTCCTCGGCCTCGCGCAGCCAGTCCTCCTTGTCCCAGTTCTTCCAGCCGCCGCCCTTCCACTGGTCGATGTCGACGCCGTGGTCCTTGAGCTGGTCGGCGAGGTCCGCCGGAATTGCGGCCTCCGCGCCCCCGGCGGGCGCGGAAGCGGTGGCCCCGCCGACGGCCTTGTCCTCGCCCGGGCCGCACGCGGTGGCCGTCAGCGCGAGGGCCGCCGCGATGCCGGTGGCGGCGAGCAGCGGACGTATGGATCGCATGGAAACGAGTCCCCCTGTAGAGCACGTAAATAATGTCTTGAGCATGTCACGCGTGAGGTCGGTCCTCCGGCGGGCCCAGAGGCAGGTCAGGGGCCCCCGGCGCACCCGCCGAGGGCCCCTGACCAGCAGTCACCCGCCAGTCACCGCTACTTGTCGGCGAACTTCCCGCTCACCGTGTCGTAGATCGCCTTGGCTTCGGTGCCCAGGCGCGGACCGGCCAGCCAGCCGGCCGTCACCGGGCCGATCGAGGTGTTCGAGACCAGCGCGGGCTTGCCGTCCCGGCCGGTGGCCGCCCAGCCGCCGCCGGACGAACCACCGGTCATGGTGCAGCCGATGCGGTACATCGTCGGGTCGCCGGGCTTGATGGACAGGCGGCCCGGCTTGTCGGAGCACTGGAACTGCTTCTGGCCGTCGAAGGGCGGGGCGGCCGGGTAACCGGTAGCCGTCATGCTCGCGATCCCGGGTGCGGCCGGTGCGTCGAACTCCACCGGAAGGGCTGAACCGACCGTCTCCTCGAGCGACTTGCCATTGCCCTTCTCCGGGGTGACGTGCAGCACCGCGAAGTCGTACGGAGCGCCTTCGCCGCCGGTCGGCCCGCCCTGGGCGATCCACTGCGAGGACGTCTGCGCCCAGTCGCCCCACCACACGCCGTGCGGGGTGATTTCCTTCTCGTTCTTGGGGGCGCCGTCGAGCTCGGCGGCCGACTTGCCGGTGTCGTTGTAGGACGGGACGAAGGCGATGTTGCGGTACCAGCCGCCCTTCTTGCCGGCGTGCACGCAGTGGCCGGCCGTCCACACCATGTTGGACTTTCCGGGGTGCGCCGGGTCCTTGACGACGGTCGCGGAGCAGACCATCGAACCCTCGGGGCCGTCGAAGAAGAGCTTCCCGGCTTCGGGAGTGCTCTTGGTGTACGGGGTCTTCACCGGCAACGCCTGGACGGGCGCGGGTGTCGGGTCGGTGACGCCCTCGTCGCCGGAGATGTCGTTGTCCACCGGCGTGTCGGGCTCCTCGGCGTCCCGCATCCGGTCCGCGTCCCAGAGGTCCTCGATGATCGGGTTGATGTAGTCCTCGGCCTCGCGGAGCCAGTCGTCCCTGCTCCAGTCCTTCCAGGCGCCGCCCTTCCACTTGTCCAGGTCGACGCCGTGCTCCTTGAGCCGGTCCTTCAGGTCGTCGGGGATGACGATCTTGCCGTCGGTGCCCTGGCTGGCGGAGGCGCTCGGCTCCCCGCCGGCGTTGTCCTCGCTCGGACCGCAGGCGGTGGCGGTCAGGGCGAGGGCGGCGGCAAGGCCGACAGCGGCGAGTGCGGGGGAGGTTCGGCGACGCGCGCTCCTCCCGCCACGTGCTGCGATGGTCGGGCGAATGGGTCGCATGTCTTGATCCCCCTGGGACTTCGAAATCTTCTTCAGCGAACTCGGCGAACTATGCGAACTCTGCGCAGTCTGCACACGTTACGCACCCCGGCGGCGGAGCTTTGGGCCGGAGCGCGCGGTCCCCACTATGCCGGTGCCGATGGGGACGGCGCGCGGCAGGGGCGCGGTTCCCCGGACGTAAGGATCTTCTTATTGCCCGTGATCCTCCGGCGCCACCGTCGTTGGTACGTACGGGGGACGCGGGGGCGGCGTTCTGCCCTGACGGGCACGGACGTACGTACAACTGCGAGCGACGCACGCTTCACCGCGGGAGGACCAACAGACGTGGCCGTGACCGAACCTGCAGCTGCGGTGCTGAGCGCCGCGCACGAGGGGATCCTGCGGCGCCAGTCGCTGCGCGAATCCTCAGCCCGCACCTATGCGCGGTCGCTGCCCATCGTCCCCGTACGCGCGCGGGGGCTCACGATCGAGGGCGCCGACGGGCGGCGCTACCTCGACTGTCTGTCGGGCGCCGGGACGCTGGCGCTCGGTCACAACCACCCCGTGGTCCTGGAAGCCATCAAGAAGGTCCTCGACTCCGGGGCACCGCTCCATGTGCTGGACCTCGCGACCCCCGTCAAGGACGCGTTCATCACTGAGCTGTTCGCGACGCTCCCGCGCGGGCTCGCCGACAACGCGCGGGTGCAGTTCTGCGGCCCGGCCGGTACGGACGCGGTCGAGGCCGCGCTCAAGCTCGTCCGCACGGCCACCGGGCGCAGCGGACTGCTGGCCTTCACCGGGGCGTACCACGGCATGACCGCGGGTGCCCTCGACGCCTCGGGCGGCGCGCCGGACGTACGGGTGACGCGCCTGGCCTACCCGTACGACTACCGGTGCCCCTTCGGTGTCGGCGGCGAACGCGGCGCCGAACTCTCCGCCCGCTGGACCGAGAACCTCCTCGACGACCCCAAGAGCGGGGTGGCGTCGCCCGCCGGGATGATCCTCGAACCGGTGCAGGGGGAGGGCGGGGTGATCCCCGCACCCGACGACTGGATGCGGCGGATGCGCCGGATCACGGCGGACCGATCCATTCCGCTGATCGCCGACGAGGTGCAGACCGGCGTCGGCAGGACCGGCACCTTCTGGGCGGTCGAACACAGCGGCATCGTGCCCGATGTGATGGTCCTGTCCAAGGCCATCGGCGGCAGCCTCCCGCTGGCCGTGGTGGTCTACCGGGCCGACCTCGACGCCTGGGAGCCGGGCGCGCACGCCGGCACGTTCCGCGGCAATCAGCTCGCCATGGCGGCGGGTGCCGCCACGTTGGCGTACGTACGCGAGAACCGGCTCGCCGAGCGCGCCGCCGTACTCGGCGCGCGGATGATGGGTCAGTTGCAGGGGCTGGCCGCCGGTCACCCCTGCATCGGCAACGTACGCGGCCGGGGGCTGATGATCGGCGTGGAACTCGTGGACCCCGACGCCGACAGCCGTACGTCGACGGGCGTTCCCCCGCCTGCGCCCGCTCTGGCCGCCGCCGTCCAGCAGGAGTGCCTGGAGCGCGGACTCATCGTCGAGCTCGGCGGGCGTCACTCCGCCGTCGTACGTCTGCTGCCTCCACTCACTCTCACCGATGAACAGGCCACGGCGGTCCTCGACCGTCTGGCCGACGCCCTGTCGGCCGCCGAACGCTCTCCGTACTCCCGGCAATCGGCCGGGCCCTCGCACTGACCCCGGACCTCGTCCCCAAGGAAGACCCTCCGTGAATCCCACTCCCGCATCCGATGCGTCCGAGGCCGAAGACCGTCCCACCGCCCACGACCGGGGACAGGGCGGTACACACGGCCGCCTCGTCGTCGACGAGGCCAAGGTGCCCCGGCAGAAGGGCAGCGGCGCCCATGGGGAGCCGCGCACGCCGGGACCGGGTGCCTGCCCGCAGACAGCGGGCGCGGATCCCGGCGCCGTCCCGGACCTGCTCGACCACCCCGATCCCCGTACGGCGGCGGAAGCGGCCGCCGTCGAGAACCTGCTGCGCTGCTGGGTCCGGGAGAGCGACCTCGCCCAGCCCCTGGGGCCGACCCTCCGCATCCCGCTCGACGCCAGCGGCACCGCGCTCCTCGTCCCCGTCCGCTACTGGTCGGCCACCGGATGGCACCGCTTCGGCATGCCCGCCCTGGAAGGCGGGCCGCAGGGCGCGCCGCCCGCCGACGCCGTCACGGTCGCCGCGCTCCTCGGCCGGGAGGCGGGGCAGCGTGAAGGAGCGGACATGGTCGGGCGGGTCGCCGACTCCGTCCGGCGCACCGCGCGGTTCATCACCGAGCGGCGCAGGTACCCCGGCCCCGCCCAAGAGGCGGACCTGTTCCTCAGCGCGGAACAGTCCCTTCTCCTCGGGCATCCGCTGCACCCCACGCCCAAGAGCCGCGAGGGACTCTCCGAGGCCGAAGCGCTCCTTTACTCACCCGAGTTGCACGGCTGCTTCCCGCTGCACTGGATGGCTGCCGACCGGTCCGTACTGGCCGGGGATTCGGCCTGGACGGAACGCGGCCGCACCGTCTCCGTCGAGCAGCTTGTCGTCCGGCTGGCCGACGGACTCCGTCTGCCCGACCACACCGTTCCTCTGCCGCTGCACCCGTGGCAGGCCCGCGAGCTCAAGCACCGGCCTGCCGTCGCGGCGCTCCTGGATCAGGGCCTCCTCCACGACCTCGGCCCTCACGGCGCTCCGTGGCACCCCACCTCCTCCGTCCGTACCGTGCACCGTCCCGGTTCGCCCGCCATGCTCAAGCTGTCGCTCGGCGTACGCATCACCAACTCCCGTCGGGAAAACCTCCGCAAGGAACTCCACCGCGGCGTCGAGGTCCACCGGCTGCTGCGCGGCGGGCTCGCCGAGGAATGGCAGTCCGCCCACCCCGGCTTCGACATCGTCCGCGACCCGGCATGGCTCGCCGTGAACACGACGGACGGCCAGCCGGTCCCCGGTCTCGACGCCCTGCTGCGCCACAACCCGTTCGGCCCCGGCGACGACGCCGTCTGCATCGCAGGCCTCACCGCCCCACGTCCCTGGCCCGGTCGCACCGGCATGCGCTCCCGCCTCGCCGATGTCGTCGCCCGGCTCGCCGCACGGACCGGCCGGCCCACCGGAGCCGTCGCCGCCGAGTGGTTCCTGCGCTACCTCGACCACGTCGTACGCCCGGTGCTCTGGCTGGACGGCACGGCAGGCGTCGCGCTGGAAGCCCATCAGCAGAACACCCTGGTCCTCCTCGACCCCGACGGCTGGCCTGTCGGCGGCCGCTACCGCGACAACCAGGGCTACTACTTCCGCGAATCCCACCGCGACCGGCTCGAGCGCCGGCTTCCCGGCATCGGCGCGACCAGCGACACCTTCGTCACCGACGCCGTGACCGACGAACGCTTCGCCTACTACCTCGCCATCAACAACGTCTTCGGCCTGATCGGAGCATTCGGTGCCCAGCGGCTCGCCGACGAACGCGTCCTGATCGCGGCCTTCCGCCAGTTCCTGGGGAAGAACACCGGCCTCGGTTCCCCGCTGCCCGCACAGCTGTTGGAGACCCCGAGCCTGCGCTGCAAGGCCAACCTCCTCACCCGGCTGCACGGCCTCGACGAGCTCGAAGGCCCGGTCGACACCCAGTCCGTCTACGTCACCATCGCCAACCCCCTCCGTACCTGAAGGCACGTGCCCACCCGAACTGCTGAGAGGAGCGTCGCCGTGCCTCCCACCGATGCGAGCACCGACGCAGGAACCAACTCCGCTCCCCGCGCCGGATCCAGCACCGAGGACACCCTCGATCTGCGGCTGACCGACGAGCTCGTCGCGCTGCTCGGTGACGACTCGCCGGCGGCCGCCCCCGGGCCCGTCGGCGGCGGCCTCCTCGACGCCCCCGCCGACTGGGGACCCTTCAGCACCTCCGCCGGCCTCTTCCAGCTCGTTCCCGTACGCATCGAGCGCGACGTGCCGCTCGTCAGCCGGTGGATGAACGATCCGGCCGTCGCCGCGTTCTGGGAACTCGCAGGCCCGGAGGACGTCACCGCCGACCATCTGCGCACCCAGCTCGACGGTGACGGCCGCAGCGCGCCCTGCCTCGGCGTACTGGCCGGCGTACCCATGAGCTACTGGGAGATCTACCGCGCCGACCTCGACCCGCTGGCCCGCCACTACCCGGCCCGCCCGAACGACACCGGCATTCACCTCCTCGTCGGTGGCGTCGCCGACCGTGGCCGCGGCCTCGGCACCACCCTCCTCAGAGCCGTGGCCGACGTCGTACTCGACCATCGTCCCGCCTGTGCACGTGTCGTCGCCGAACCAGCACTGCGCAACACCCCCTCCGTGTCAGCCTTCCTCGGGGCCGGCTTCCGCTTCTCCGCGGAACTCGACCTCCCCGACAAGCGAGCCGCGCTCATGGTCCGCGACCGCGCCCTGCGAAACCAGCTGTGAACGACCCGCTACTTCTCATACACCGCTCGCCCCGAATGGGTTCCACCCGAGGAGTCCCCGTGCCGAAGCCCGCCGTCGCCCATGACTTCGAGGACTCGCTCCCGCTGCTCGCCCCGCCCGAGCTGAAGCCGGGCACCTGGGAGCCGGCCGCTCGCCGCCTCCTCGCCAAGATGCTCGGCGAGTTCGCGTACGAGGAGATCATCGAGCCAGTCCCGCAGCCCGCCAGTGACCGTCACACGCTCACGCTCGACGACGGCGGCACCCTCTCCTTCCGCGGGCAGCGCGGCGCCTACGGCAGCTGGCGCGTGAACCCCGACACGATCGAACTCCGCGAGCCCGACGAAGCTGCGGCAGCAGAGGCTGATCCGGACGCCGACGCGGCAGCCCGTGCCGACGCGGCAGCCGACGTCGAAGCGGAAGCCGGTGCCGACGCCCGTGCGGGCGGGGATGCCCGCGCCGGAGGCCGGCCCTTCGGCGACCCCCTCCGCTTCCTGGTCCTCGCCCGCCGCCTTCTCGCGCTCGACGGCGCCACCCTCGGCCACCTCATCCGAGAGCTGAGCGCCACCCTGGCCGCCGACGCCCGCCTCGACCACACCGCCATCTCCGCCGCGCGCCTTGCGGACCTC
Source organism: Streptomyces sp. NPDC055287 (assembly GCF_053646035.1). NCBI lineage: Bacteria > Bacillati > Actinomycetota > Actinomycetes > Kitasatosporales > Streptomycetaceae > Streptomyces > Streptomyces sp. NPDC055287. Next base: position 69,665 of record NZ_JBSHNE010000001.1, read on the forward strand.
GGATACGCGGAACTCGAAGGACACCAGACCGGCCACCCCTGGCTCGTCCTCAACAAGGGCCGCCTCGGCTTCTCCGCCACCGACACCGCCCGCTGGGCCCCCGAAGCCCGTACACCGGCCGCCCTCCCCTGGATCGCGGTCAGCACGGACATCGCCGGCTACCGAGGGGTCCCCTTACTCGCCACGCCCGAGCGGCTCTACGCACGTGAACTCGACGTTGACACCCGTGAGTCGTTCGCCGCAGTGCTCCGCGCCCGCGGCCTGGACCCCGAGCGGTACCTCTACCTGCCCGTGCACCCGTGGCAATGGGAGGAGGTGGTCCTGCCGCTCTTCGCACCCGCCGTAGCCCATGGCGCCATCGTGCCGCTCCCCAGCGACGGCGACGTACGGCTGCCTCAGCAGTCCATCCGTACGTTCCTCAATACGAGCCGTCCCGACCGGCACACGGTCAAGCTGCCGCTCGCCGTCCTCAACACGCTGGTCTGGCGGGGACTGCCCACCGAGCGCACGCTGGCAGCGCCGGCCGTCACCGCCTGGGTGCACGCACTGCGGGACGCCGACCCCTTCCTGCGCGACGAGTGCGGCGTGATCCTCCTGGGGGAGGTCGCCTCCGTCGCCGTCGAGCACCCCCTGTACGACGGCCTCCCGGAGGTCCCGTACCAGTACAAGGAGTTGCTGGGCGCCATCTGGCGCGAGCCGCTCACCGGCCGGCTGGCGCCGGGAGAGCGCGCCCGCACGCTGGCTTCCCTGCTCCACACGGACCCCGAGGGGCGCGCTTTCACGGCGGAGCTCGTGGCCCGCTCCGGTCTGCCGCCCGCCGTATGGCTCCGGCGCCTCTTCGCCGCGATGCTGCCCCCGCTGCTGCACTTCCTGTACCGCTACGGCACTGTCTTCTCCCCGCACGGCGAGAACGCCATCGTCGTCTTCGACGAACACGACATTCCGGTCCGCCTGGCGATCAAGGACTTCGTGGACGACGTGAACGTGAGCGCGCAGCCGCTGCCCGAGCACGACTCCATGCCCGACGACGTGCGCGAGGTTCTGCTGACCGAGCCTCCCGCCTTCCTCACACAGTTCATCCATTCCGGCCTGTTCGTCGGCGTGTTCCGCTATCTGGCGCCTCTGTGCGAAGAACAACTGAACGTTCCCGAGAACGAATTCTGGTCACTCGTACGGGCTGAAATTCTGCGGCACCAGGCCCGCTTCCCCGAGCTCAAGGACCGGTACGAGATTTTTGATCTTCTCACCCCGCAAATCGAGCGCCTCTGTCTGAACCGCAATCGTCTGCACCTCGATGGCTATCGCGACCGCCCCAACCGCCCGCACGCGGCAGTGCACGGCACCGTCCCGAACCCCCTCCACCTGTCCTGATGCGCTCGCCGCGGTGACCCGGGTTGTCAGTGGTGCCCCGTAGGCTGGACGGGCTATGACGAAGCCCTCACTCCCCGAGCTCCTCCATGCCGCCGTCACCGCCGTCGGCGGCACGGAGCGGCCCGGCCAGGTCGCCATGACCGAGGCCGTGGCCGGAGCCATCGACGACAATGCCCACCTGCTCGTCCAGGCCGGCACCGGTACCGGAAAGTCCCTCGGCTATCTGGTGCCGGCCCTGGCGCACGGCGAGCGCGTCGTCGTGGCGACGGCGACCCTGGCCCTGCAGCGCCAGCTCGTGGAGCGTGATCTTCCGCGTACGGTCGAGGCGCTCCATCCGCTACTGCGCCGGCGCCCCGAGTTCGCCATGCTCAAGGGGCGGTCGAACTACCTCTGCCTGCACCGGCTGCACGAGGGCGTGCCGCAGGAAGAGGAGGACGGGCTCTTCGACCAGTTCGAAGCCGCCGCTCCGACCAGCAAGCTGGGCCAGGACCTGCTCCGTATGCGCGACTGGGCGGACGAGACCGAGACGGGCGACCGCGACGACCTCACGCCCGGTGTCTCCGACCGCGCCTGGGGGCAGGTCTCCGTCTCCTCCCGCGAGTGTCTCGGCGCGTCGAAATGCGCGTACGGAGCGGAATGCTTCGCGGAGGCCGCCCGCGAGCGCGCCAAGCTCGCCGATGTCGTCGTGACCAACCATGCCCTCCTCGCCATCGACGCCATTGAGGGCGCCCCCGTGCTCCCGCAGCACGAGGTGCTGATCGTCGACGAGGCGCACGAACTGGTCTCGCGGGTGACGGGCGTCGCGACCGGGGAGCTCAGCCCCGGACAGGTCAACAGGGCGGTCCGCCGCGCTGCGAAGCTGGTGAACGAGAAGGCCGCCGACGCCCTCCAGACGGCCGCGGAGTCCTTCGAGCGGCTGATGGAGCTCGCGCTTCCAGGACGTCTCGAAGAGCTCCCCGAGGATCTTGGGTACGCCCTCATGGCGTTGCGTGACGCCGCCCGAAATGTCATCTCGGCCATCGGCTCGACCCGTGACAAGTCCGTCCAGGACGAGGACGCGGTGCGTAAGCAGGCGCTCGCGGCCGTCGAGAGCATCCACGGTGTCGCGGAGCGCATCGCCAACGGTTCCGAGTACGACGTCGTCTGGTTCGAACGGCACGACCGGTACGGCGCCTCCCTGCGGGTGGCGCCGCTCTCCGTGTCCGGGCTGCTGCGCGAGAAGCTCTTCAGCGACCGTTCCGTCGTTCTGACCTCGGCCACGCTCAGGCTCGGCGGAGACTTCAACGGCGTCGGTGCCTCGCTCGGCCTGTCGCCCGAGGGGACCGAGGGGGAGGGCATCCCGGTCTGGAAGGGCCTGGACGTGGGCTCGCCCTTCGACTACCCGAAGCAGGGAATCCTGTACGTCGCCCGCCAGCTGGCCACGCCGGGCCGTGAGGGTTCGCGTGGCGACATGATGGACGAACTCGCCGAACTGATCGAGGCCGCGGGAGGCCGCACGCTCGGCCTTTTCTCATCGATGCGGGCGGCGAAGGCGGCGGCCGAGGAGCTGCGTGGCCGGCTCGGCATGCCGATCCTGCTCCAGGGCGAGGAAACACTCGGCGAGCTGATCAAATCCTTCGCGGCCGACCCGGAGACGTGTCTCTTCGGCACGCTGTCCCTCTGGCAGGGCGTCGACGTGCCGGGTCCGAGCTGCCAGCTCGTCGTCATGGACCGGATCCCCTTCCCCCGGCCCGACGACCCGTTGATGAGCGCCCGGCAGAAGGCGGTCGAGGAGGCCGGCGGCAACGGCTTCATGGCCGTGGCGGCCACGCATGCGGCTCTCCTGATGGCCCAGGGCGCGGGACGGCTCGTACGGGCCATGGGGGACCGCGGCGTCGTCGCCGTACTCGACCCGAGGCTGGCGAATGCCCGCTACGGCAGCTACCTGCGGGCGTCCCTGCCCGACTTCTGGTACACCACGGACCGTAATCAGGCACGTCGCTCGCTCGCCGCGATCAACGCCGCGGCGCAGACCGAAGGGCAGTAGGGCAGCTCGGCCGCGGAAAGCAGCGGGCCCCCGGAACCGGCGCAGTGGGTTCCAGGGGCCCGGTCTTTGACCGCGGGTGTCACACCCGCCGGAGCACCGCCACGACCTTGCCGAGAATGGTCGCCTCGTCGCCGGGGATCGGCTGGTAGGCGGCGTTGTGCGGGAGCAGCCACACGTGGCCGTCCTCGCGCTTGAACCGCTTCACCGTGGCTTCGCCGTCCAGCATCGCGGCCACGATGTCGCCGTTCTCGGCTACGGGCTGGCGGCGTACCGTCACCCAGTCGCCGTCGCAGATCGCCGCCTCGATCATCGAGTCACCGACGACCTTGAGGACGAACAGCTCACCGTCTCCCACCAGCTGCCGGGGCAGCGGAAAGACGTCCTCCACCGATTCCTCGGCGAGGATCGGGCCGCCGGCCGCGATCCGGCCGACGAGCGGGACGTAGGACGCGGCGGGCTTGCCGGCCGTGTCGGTGGGCTGGGTGCTCGGCTGGTCCGAGCCCCGCACCTCGTATGCCCGGGGGCGGTGCGGGTCGCGGCGCAGGAAGCCCTTGCGCTCGAGGGCCATGAGCTGATGGGCCACGGAAGAGGTACTGGAGAGGCCCACCGCCTGACCGATTTCGCGCATGGACGGCGGGTATCCTCGCCGCTGCACCGAGTCCCTGATGACCTCGATGACACGTCGTTGCCGATCGGTGAGGCCGGAGCTGTCCGCCCGGATTCCTGGAGGCCGGCCGGGCAGCGAGCGTGAGGGCTTGGGGCCCTCGGGGTTTGTGGCTGCTTCATTCATGGCATGCACCGGCTCGAGTCGGCTCTGGGATCGGTCCTGGGCAGTGATAGTTGCACTGTCAGCGGTGGTGGTCACGTCGGCCCCTCTCGAGATGTTCTCTCTCCCTGGTTGGACAACGGTAGTTGCTTTCGAAAGGTTGCGCCAAACACACGTTCGAGTGAAAAAGCGCGGAATGCCTTTCTCGAACGCACAGCGGGGTGTATGAGGGGCCGTTTTGAGCCGAATGGCAATTCGGGCCATTACGGTAACCTTCGCGGCCGGGCGGGTCGGTGGCGGGGGGCCGTCAGCGTGTCGCCCGCGCGCAGAGCGCGTACGGGGGCGCCATGGGCGCCGCGACACGCGCGAAGTGCAAAAAATGCGCCCAGACCCTAGATCTAGTAGTCGCATGGCTACAGCCACCCACAAGTTGTGGTCCAAGTGGGTCCCCGGTCCGTCGAGAGCCCTCCCATCACCTATGCTGGTGGCTGCTTCGAAGGGCCCCTGGTGGGGCCGCCGAGGCTATTCAGTCGTGCCGTGAGGGAGGGTTGGGATCCATGCACTGCCCCTTCTGCAGGCACCCCGACAGTCGTGTCGTCGACAGTCGCACCACCGACGACGGAACGTCGATTCGCAGGCGCCGTCAGTGCCCCGACTGCTCCCGCCGTTTCACCACGGTGGAGACCGCCTCACTGATGGTGATCAAGCGCAGCGGTGTCACAGAACCCTTCAGCCGCACCAAGGTCATCTCCGGCGTGCGCAAGGCGTGCCAGGGGCGGCCGGTCACCGAGGACGCCCTCGCCAAGCTCGGCCAGCGGGTCGAAGAGGCGGTGCGCGCCACCGGCAGCGCCGAGCTGACCACCCACGACGTGGGGCTGGCCATACTCGGCCCGTTGCAGGAACTCGATCTTGTCGCGTACCTGCGCTTCGCGTCCGTGTACCGGGCGTTCGATTCGCTCGAAGACTTTGAGGCCGCCATCGCGGAGCTCCGCGAAGAGCGGCCGCCCGCAAGTGATTGTGGCTGCGGGCCCGGCGTGGCCCCTGAGGTCCCCGCGCCCGCCGCTGCCGCCGACTGACCGGCCGGCGGAAGAACCAGACCTGCTCCGGCCGCTGTTTGCGGCGTCCGGAACATCAGACACACAGCGTGCCCCGGGAAGAACTGGGCACGTCAGAGCGTTTTTGTACGTATATGGGAGGCGGCATGACAGAGACGGCGAGCGGCCCGGCACGAGGTTCCCGCACCAAGGGATCCAAAGCGGCTGTGGCTCGACAGGGCTTGCGCATCGAGCGCATCCACACCACGCCCGGCGTGCACCCGTACGACGAGGTGGTCTGGGAGCGTCGTGACGTCGTCATGACCAATTGGCGCGACGGCTCGGTCAATTTCGAGCAGCGTGGCGTCGAGTTCCCCGACTTCTGGTCGGTGAACGCGGTCAACATCGTCACCAGCAAGTATTTCCGTGGGGCTGTCGGTACGCCTCAGCGCGAGACCGGTCTGCGGCAGCTGATCGACCGGATCGTGAAGACGTACCGGAAGGCCGGCGAGGACTACAACTACTTCGCCTCTCCCGCTGACGCCGAGATCTTCGAGCACGAGCTGGCGTACGCCCTCCTGCACCAGGTCTTCAGCTTCAACTCGCCGGTCTGGTTCAACGTCGGTACGCCGCAGCCGCAGCAGGTCTCCGCCTGCTTCATCCTGGCCGTCGACGACTCCATGGAGTCGATCCTCGACTGGTACAAGGAAGAGGGCATGATCTTCAAGGGCGGCTCCGGCGCCGGCCTGAACCTCTCCCGTATCCGCTCTTCCAAGGAGCTCCTCTCTTCCGGCGGCAACGCCTCCGGTCCGGTCTCGTTCATGCGCGGCGCCGACGCGTCCGCAGGAACGATCAAGTCGGGCGGCGCCACGCGCCGCGCGGCCAAGATGGTCGTTCTCGACGTCGATCACCCCGACATCGAGGACTTCATCGAGACCAAGGTCAAGGAGGAGGAGAAGATCCGCGCCCTGCGCGACGCGGGCTTCGACATGGACCTGGGCGGCGACGACATCGCGTCTGTCCAGTACCAGAACGCCAACAACTCGGTCCGCGTGAACGACGAGTTCATGAACGCGGTCGAGACCGGCGGCAAGTTCGGTCTTCGCGCCCGCATGACGGGTGAGGTCATCGAGGAGGTCGACGCCAAGTCGCTCTTCCGCAAGATGGCCGAAGCCGCCTGGGCCTGCGCAGACCCCGGCATCCAGTACGACGACACCATCAACAACTGGCACACCTGCCCCGAGTCCGGCCGGATCACTGCGTCGAACCCGTGCAGCGAGTACATGCACCTGGACAACACCTCGTGCAACCTGGCCTCGCTGAACTTGATGAAGTTCCTCAAGGACGACGGCAAGGGCAACCAGTCCTTCGAGTCCGAGCGCTTCGCCAAGGTCGTCGAGCTGGTCATCACCGCGATGGACATCTCCATCTGCTTCGCGGACTTCCCGACGCAGAAGATCGGTGAGAACACCCGCGCCTTCCGTCAGCTGGGCATCGGTTACGCGAACCTCGGCGCGCTGCTCATGGCGACCGGCCACGCGTACGACAGCGACGGCGGCCGTTCGCTCGCCGGCGCCATCACCTCGCTGATGACGGGGACGTCGTACAAGCGCTCCGCCGAGCTGGCCGCGGTCGTCGGTCCGTACGACGGCTACGCCCGCAACGCCGAGCCCCACAAGCGCGTCATGAAGCAGCACTCCGACGCCAACGCCATCGCACCGCGCGTGGACGACCTGGATTCGCCGATCTGGGCGGCTGCCACGGAGTCCTGGCAGGACGTGCTCCGCCTCGGCGAGAAGAACGGCTTCCGCAACGCACAGGCCTCGGTCATCGCGCCCACCGGCACCATCGGTCTCGCGATGTCCTGCGACACCACCGGCCTCGAGCCCGACCTCGCGCTGGTCAAGTTCAAGAAGCTGGTCGGCGGCGGCTCGATGCAGATCGTCAACGGCACGGTGCCGCAGGCGCTGCGTCGTATGGGCTACCAGGAGGAGCAGATCGAGGCGATCGTCGCCCACATCGCCGATCACGGCAATGTGATCGACGCTCCCGGTCTGAAGCAGGAGCACTACGAGGTCTTCGATTGCGCGATGGGTGAGCGTTCCATCTCCGCGATGGGCCACGTCCGCATGATGGCGGCCATCCAGCCGTGGATCTCCGGCGCGCTCTCCAAGACGGTGAACCTGCCGGAGACGGCCACCGTCGAGGACGTCGAAGAGGTCTACTTCGAGGCGTGGAAGATGGGCGTCAAGGCGCTCGCGATCTACCGCGACAACTGCAAGGTCGGTCAGCCCCTCTCCGCCAAGACGAAGGACGTCAAGGCCGAGGTCACGGCGAAGACCGAGGAAACGATCCGTGCCGCGGTCGAGAAGGTCGTCGAGTACCGCCCGGTGCGAAAGCGTCTCCCGAAGGGCCGCCCGGGGATCACCACCTCCTTCACGGTGGGTGGGGCCGAGGGTTACATGACCGCCAATTCCTACCCGGACGACGGTCTCGGTGAGGTCTTCCTGAAGATGTCCAAGCAGGGCTCGACCCTCGCGGGCATGATGGACGCCTTCTCGATCGCCGTCTCGGTCGGTCTGCAGTACGGCGTTCCGCTGGAGACGTACGTCTCCAAGTTCACGAACATGCGTTTCGAGCCGGCCGGCATGACGGACGACCCGGACGTGCGGATGGCGCAGTCGATCGTCGACTACATCTTCCGCCGCCTGGCGCTGGACTTCCTGCCCTTCGAGACCCGTTCGGCGCTCGGCATCCACTCGGCCGACGAGCGCCAGCGTCACCTGGAGACCGGTTCGTACGAGCCGTCGATGGAGGACGCCGACGTCGACATCGACGTGGAGGGACTGGCCCAGTCCGCTCCGCGCCAGACGGAGACGCCGAAGCCGGTCGCCGCCCCCAAGGTGGAGACCGTCCCGGAGCAGAAGCAGGCGCACACCTCGGCGGAGCTCGTCGAGATGCAGCTCGGCATCAGCGCGGACGCGCCGCTGTGCTTCTCCTGCGGTACGAAGATGCAGCGTGCGGGCAGCTGCTACATCTGCGAGGGCTGCGGCTCGACGAGCGGTTGCAGCTGAACCAGCGGTTGCAGCTGAAAGCGGGCGGAATCACGTGGGATGCAACTTCCGACGTAGCCCGCACAGGTAGCTGACCAGCAGCTCACGAAGGGGACCGGCCTATGGCCGGTCCCCTTCGTGTGAACGCACCTCTGGTCGCCCTCGCCGGCTCCTGCCCGCGCGCCGGTCCTCGAGCGGACAGGCCGATGTCCCACTGCACACCGAGCCAGGCGACCAGACCGGGCGCGAGGCGCGGCCCGAAGGTCGCACCGAGTTGTCGTCATCCGCTCAACCCCCGGCGCGCGCGTGCGGTGCGGACTTCTGGGCGGACTTCCTCGCCAACCCCCCACTGGAGATGCCGCGCCTGACGGGCTTGCCGCCCTTCGGCGGTTCCGGGTGCGGGGCGGTCGCCCCCGTACCCGGCCGCTGTCACGTCGGGTCGATGTCAGGCCGGGCTGCTTCCCATTGATCCGACGAAGGCCTCGGGGTCGGTGTCGAAGCCCCGGAGGGCCTGACGGAATTCCCAGCCGCCCGAGTCCTCTCTCGTGAACTCGGCGATGGTGGCGGCGGTCGAGGCGGACACGCCGGCGAAGCCGCCCTCCGCCAGCACGGTGTAGCCCTCGCGGATACGGAAGCCCGTATTCACTATGTCGCCGAAGGTCATCCTTCCGCCACGCTGCTGGATCGCTACGCCCACCACCACGCGGGCGTACGCGGGTGCCAGCCGGTTGAGCTCCAGGGTCATGGCCTCGTCGAAGCCGAAGCCCTGGCCGTCCCGGCTGTCCCTGTTGAGGGTGATGGTGCCGTCCGGCGAGCGGCTGTCGAAGTGCACGATGTACGCGGGACTGCCGTACGGGTCGCCGGCGGCGTACGTCGCGGCGATGACGTCGAGATCGTGGGCCGGCTTGCCCAGGGGGCTGGGGTCCCACCTGAGCGTTACTTCGACCTTGCCGACCCCTTTGTTGAGACTGCCCACCGGTCTTCCCCTCCCTCGGAACCCGGCCGGATCTCACCGGCGCGAGCTGTGCGAATGTGCACCTGGAACCAGGCTAGCCCCGACCGCCGACAACCCGGGTGGCACCGAGGCCCGTTCCGCTCTGTTGAATCGGCTGAATCGGCGAAAAGCGGATTGATGCGCGGCCTTCCCCCGCTGATCATTGTGAGGCAGGGGTCGTGTGGCCGCTGAACTTCTGGACGGGGTGGGGGAGCAGCATGACGTGGAGCGGTGAAGAGGTCGATCTCGACGCGTACTTGGCACGCATCGGGTACGAGGGCGGGACGGCGCCGACCGCCGGGACGCTGCGGGCGGTGCACCGGGCGCATGTGGCGTCGATTCCGTTCGAGAATCTGGACGTGGCGCTCGGCCGGCCCGTACCCCTGGACCTCAAGAGCGTGCAGGCGAAGCTCGTCGGGCGGCCGCGCGGAGGCTACTGCTACGAGCAGAACTCACTGTTCGCGGCCGTGCTGGAACGCCTGGGTTTCCAGGTCGCGGGGCGCGGTGCCAGGAACCGCACGCGGGGCGCGGTGCTGCCGCCGGTGACGCACGCCATGCTGGTCGCGGAGGTGGACGGTGAACAGTGGCTGGTCGACACGGGGTTCGGGCAGCAGGGCCCCCTGGAGCCGGTTCCGCTTCGTGACGGCGCCGTGGTCGAGCAGGGTGGCTGGACGTTCGGGATACACGTCGAGGACGAAGGGGCGCACGTACTGCGGTCGCTTCGGCCGGAGGGGTGGGTGGACCTCTATGCCTTCGCGCCGCAGACACTCTTTCCTTCCGACTTCACTGTCATGAATCACTACAGCTCGTCGCATCCTCTGTCGAAGTTCGTCGGCCAGGTCGTCGCGCAGCGCACCGGGCCGAGGGAGCGGCACGCGCTCGTACGGGACGAGCTGACGACCGTGCGCACGGATGGTTCCGCCAGCCGTCGGCGCGTGCCCGCAGGAGACCTCGGGCAGGTACTGGGGGAGCTGTTCGGTATCGGGCTGGGCGCTGCGGATGTGGCGCAACTGGGCGTGCTGGCAGGGGGATAGGGCTGAGCCGCACCGTTCGGGGTGAAGTGTGCCGCAGGCGTGACCGGGTGCGCGTTCCTGGCCGTACGATGGCGCGGTGCTGGTCAAGTGGATTCGCTGCACAGTGATCGACCGTCGGGGTTTCGAGCGGGGGCAGCGGAAGTGGGCGGGGCTGCTGGGGGAACCGGGTTTCCGGGGGCAGGGCGGAGGCTGGAGTCGTGAGCGGCCGGGTGTGGCGCACATTTTCTCCTTCTGGGAGAGCCGCGCGTTCTACGACTCGTTCATGGCGCGCTCCCACGACCGGCTCGCGGCTGCCCAGTCCGGTACGTACAAGAACATCCGAATCAGTCTTTTCGACTACCGGTTCGACGTCAAGACGGGGTTTGAACCACGGTTCACGGACGCCGATGTGGTGCGTGTCGCGCACTGCAAGGTGCATGAGGGCCGCGTCGAACATTTCTCGCTGATGCAGGAGAAGGTCTGGAATCCGGCGATGGCCGGGTCGCCGGGCATGCTGCGCGGGGTGTTCGGGGAGGCGCCGGGCAATGAGTTCTTGGTGCTGTCGATGTGGCACTCCGCCGCCGAGCACGGCAAGTACCGCGCCGAGCGGGTGGAGCGGCTTTCCCTGCGCGCGCAGACCGACGCCGATGTGGCGGAACTGGCGGGCGCGGTCGTTCAGCTGGAACCCTCCTGGACGGTGTGATCAGGCCGTACGTGGACGGTGTGATCAGGCTGGACGAACGGTCGTGTACGCACCGGCCCGGGCGGCGGCGACCCGCGGCGGCCGCGCACTGGTCGGCGAGCGCCTCGTCGATCGGCTCCCGCGTGATGTAGAGGCGGAAGAGCAGGGGCGCGGAGACGGCCCGTACGAGGGCTCCCGCGTCTGTGTCGGCGTCCGCTTCGCCCCGGGCGATCGCCCGCTCCACGACCGCTGCCCAGCGGGTGAACCGCTCGGCGTAGAAGGCGTGCAGGGCATCCGCGGCGCGCTCCGACCGGAAGGCCGCCGCGATGAAGGCGGTGGGCGCCGCGGCCGCGGCAGGGTTGCTGAAGGAGTCCGTCACCTCGCGGGCGAGGGCGCGCAGGTCGCCTTCGAGGCTGCCGGTGTCGGGCGGGGCCCAGTCGTCCTCGCCGGCCGGGTCGAGGGCGTCAAGGACGGCAACAAGATGGCGTACGACAGGGCGGGCGGCCGGGTGCAGGCCTTCGGTCTCGGGGCGAGTGCGCAACGCCCGGGAGCGGCTGCGCGGGCTGCGCGAGAGGCCCGTACCGAAACCGCCGCGGCCGCTGCGGTTCACCGCCCGGCCGGCGGCCGGCGCGGCGGAAGGCGAACTCGTCACCTTGAAAGACGTCCGGGTGGGCGCTCGGCTGCGGGTCGGGGAGCTGTGCGTGGCGGCGGGGCAGAAGCTGCTCATCCATGGGGGCAACGGCGCGGGGAAGTCGACGCTGCTGCGGGTGATGGCGGGGGTGACCGAGCCGGACTCCGGATCCGTCACCCCAGGGGCCGCATCGGATACCTCGCTCAGGAGATATCGGTGTACCGGCCGGCGGAGCGCGTCCTGGACGCGTTCGGCCGGGGGCTCGCGCTCGATGAGGACGAGCGGAGGGAACTGCTCCTGTCCTACGGTCTGTTCCGTTCCGACGACCTGTCAGTCCCTGTGGGTGCGCTATCCGCCGGGCAGCGCAGGCGCCTAACCCTCGCCCGGCTGCTGGCGCTCCCCGCCGACCTGTTACTCCTGGACGAGCCGGCCAATCATCTGGCGCTCGGTCTCCTGGAGGAACTGGAGGAGGCGCTCGCGCAGTGGTCCGTCGCGCTGGTGGTCGTCTCCCACGACCGGTTGCTGCGCCGACGATTCAACGGCCGGATACGCTGGATGGAGGCGGGGCGGCTGCCCGGCTGAGCCGCATCCGATCGCACGTTCTAGGGTTTCGGCATGGCACGACCGCGGCGCATCGTTCTCGTCCGGCACGGGGAGTCGGAGGGCAATGCCGACGACTCGGTGTACGAGCGTGAGCCCGATCACGCGCTCAGACTCACCGAAGCCGGACTGCGCCAGGCGCGGGAGGCCGGTGCGCGATTGCGTGAGCTCTTCGGCGAGGAGCGGGTCAGCGCCTACGTCTCGCCGTACCGCCGCACGCACGAGACCTTCGCCGCCTTCGGGCTCGACCCGGAACGGGTGCGGGTGCGGGAGGAGCCGCGGCTGCGCGAGCAGGACTGGGGAAACTGGCAGGACAGGGACGACGTACGGCTGCAGAAGGCCTACCGGGACGCGTACGGGCACTTCTTCTACCGCTTTGCCCAGGGCGAATCCGGGGCCGATGTGTACGACCGGGTCGGCGCCTTCCTGGAGAGCCTGCACCGGAGCTTCGAGGCGCCCGACCATCCGCCGAACGTGCTTCTCGTCACCCACGGCCTGACCATGCGACTGTTCTGCATGCGCTGGTTCCACTGGACGGTGGCGGACTTCGAGTCGCTGTGCAATCCGGGCAACGGCGAAATGCGGTCGCTGCTGCTGGGGAAGGACGGCCGCTACACCCTTGACCGGCCGTTCGAGCGCTGGCGGGCTGCCGAGCCGTACGGCTGTCCGGATAGAGTGGCGGAGCGATGACCGCTGACTCCTCCACCGTCCGGCGCTTCGAACGCGCCCTGGCCAGCCTGCGTGGGCTGTCCCTGGGAGACGCCCTGGGCTCCCAGTTCTTTGTGCCCGTGAACTATCCGCTGCTCAAAAGGCGCGAGCTGCCGCCCGCTCCCTGGCAGTGGACCGACGACACCGAGATGGCCTGCTCGGTCCTGGCCGTGCTCGCCGAACACAGCCGTATCGACCAGGACGCACTGGCGCGGTCCTTCGCCGATCACCACGACTTCGACCGCGGCTACGGCCCCGCCGTCAACCGGATGCTCCGCCTGATCCGGGAGGGCGGCGACTGGCGGGAACTCGCGGCCGCGCTCTTCAATGGCCAGGGCTCCTGGGGCAACGGCGCGGCGATGCGCATCGCGCCGCTGGGCGCCTGGTACGCGGACGACCCCGAGCAGGCCACTCACCAGGCCGAGATCTCGGCGTACGTCACGCATCAGCACCGTGAGGCCGTCGTCGGAGCCATGGCCGTTGCCGCTGCCGCCGCGCTCGCCGCCGATCCGGCCGGGCCGCCGACCCCCACCGCCCTGCTGGACGGCGTGATCGCGCTGGTACCGCGCAGTGCCGTGGGCGCCGGACTCCGCCGGGCCCGCGACATGCTGGACTACGGCGACGCCGGGACAGTGGCCGCAGTGCTGGGCTGTGGACGCCGTACGAGTGCGCACGACACCGTGCCGTTCGCTCTCTGGTCTGCCGCCCGATCGCTCGGCGACTTCGAGCAGGGCTTCTGGGTCACCGCGCAGGTGGGCGGCGACGTGGACACGACCTGCGCGATCTTCGGCGGAGTCGTCGCCGCGGGGAAGGCCGGTGCGCCGCCGGCCGCCTGGCTGGAGCAGACCGAAGAGCTGCCTGAATGGACTCCGGCCCAGGCGGTCTGACGCCGACGCCTGCCCGGCGTCGGCTGCGCGTCGCGCCGGTAGCGCGCCTCCTCGCGCGGCCCGGCCTCGCGCCGGCCGCGCGCCTGGCGTTGCCCTCCCCCATGCGCGGGCGGCACGCCTGGCCTAGGGCTGCCCCTCGTGACAGCCGGAGTCAGACGGCGTCTGCCGTCGGCCTCGCGGCTGCTGTTCGGCCCGAGCTGGGCCTCACCCCGGGCCTTACGCCGCGCGCCCAAAGCTGACCGCGCCTGATGCGGGGCTGCCGCCGCACGTTGGCCGCGCGCGTGAGGTAGGCCGTCGCGCGACGCAGGCCCTCGCCGGGCGTCGGCCTCCTCATGAGGTCCACCGCTGCCCGGCACCGCCTTCTGCGTGAAGCCGCGCCCGCCCGGCGCGGAGTGCCTTCGGGGCGCCGGCCTGTCGCCGGACGCGTTGGTTCCGTAACTGTCACGGTCCTGCCACAGCACGCTTCTGGCAGCGCCATGACAGCAAGCCAGGGCTAATCTGACGGGCTAGCCGCCCTGTTGATCATGTCGGGCGTGCGCCGACGAAAGACACCGGGCTCCGGCCGCGGCACCCTGCCGCCTCCTCGCCCGGTCGGGAGGGGGTCCCGTGTCCGACACGCCATCCACACCATCTACTCCATCCACACCATCTACTCCATCCACGCCATCCGGCTCTTCCGCACCGCCCGTGCAGTCCGCCGCGGGCACCGGTCCAGGCCCTGCGCCCCAGGACACAGTTCCGAAGCCGCCGATCGCGCAGATTTCGTACCGGGAGCAGCACAGCAGGGCGACGCAGCCCCAGCGCCACCAGCCCTGGCCGCCGCCACACGCCGGGCCGCGTACACCGCCCGGCCCGCCGAAGTGGCTCACCGACGTACGGCCCGAACCGCCGGCCAGGATCCGCCCCGCCACGTTCGTGGCGGCCCTGGCAACCGCCCTGCTGAGCGCCCTGCTCCTCGGCGAGGGGCTGGGCCTGAATCTGCTGGTCGTAGCGATCCCGGCCGCGCTCGCCGCGTATTTCGCCGCCCAGGCCGCAGGCCGCCGCCTGCGCCCCTGGACCCTCGTCTGGGCGGTCGGAGGCCTGGTGCTGCTGGCCGTTCCGGCGCTGCGCGACGCGGGCTGGCCGACATTCCTCGCGGGCATCTCCGCGCTGGCCCTCGGCTCGCTCGCCCTGCACGGCAACCGCACCTGGGCCGGCGTCCTCGTCGGATCCCTGGGCGTCTTCGGCTCACTCGGCTCCGGTACGGCCTGGGCCTGGCGCGGTCTGCGCGAGCGGGCGGAAGTGTCCCGCGGCCGCTGGGCGCCCATGGTGCGTACGAGCTTGGTCGCCGTCGTACTGCTGATCGTCTTCGGCGCGCTCTTCGCCTCCGCGGACGCCGCCTTCGCCGATCTGCTCGGCGGCCTCACGCCCGACGTGTCCGTGGCGGACGGCCCCTGGCGCACGTTCCTCTTCGCGCTCGGTCTTGTCGGTGCCCTCGCCGCTGCCCGCACCGCCGCCGCGCCGATGCGCTGGGACCGTCTCGAGATACGTCCGGGGCGTGCGCGCGGCCGAGCGGAATGGGCGCTGCCACTGGTCGTGCTCAATCTCCTCTTCGCCGCCTTCATCGCGGTCCAGCTCGCCGTCCTGTTCGGCGGCTACGACAAGGTGCTCAGCGAGACCGGACTGACGTACGCCCAGTACGCGCGTCAGGGCTTCTGGCAGCTGCTCTGGGCCACCTTGCTGATCCTCTTGGTGATCGCCCTCGCTCTGCGCTGGGCCCCGCGCGGCGGAGACCGTGACCGCACCCTGGTCCGCTCGGTGCTCGGCACGTTGTGCGTTCTCACACTGGTCGTCGTCGCGTCCGCGCTGCGCCGCATGGACCTGTACGTCGACGCGTACGGCCTGACCCGGCTGCGCATCTCGGTGGCGGCGGTCGAACTGTGGCTGGGCCTGGTGATCGTCCTGATCATGGCCGCCGGCATCCTGGGGGCCCGCTGGCTGCCGCGCGCGGTAGCCGCGAGCGCGGCGGCAGCTGTGCTGGCCTTCGGACTGGTCTCGCCGGACGGGCTGGTCGCGGAGCAGAACGTGACGCGCTACCGCACCACTGACAAGCTCGACGTGCACTACTTCCAGGACCTGTCGGCCGACGCCGTGCCGGCCCTGGACACGTTGCCGGAGCCACAGCGTTCCTGCGCGCTGGTGGGCATCGCGGAGCGGCTGGATGAGGGGAACCAGCCCTGGTACGCGACGAGTCTCGGCGTGGCCAGGGCGCGCGAGATCCTCGACGAGCGGCCCCTCGACGTCGACGAGGCCGAGTGCCGCAGGCTCGGCACGTACGGCGACGAGCGCGGGCTGTACGACGAGTACTGAGCGGGCTGGATCAGGTCAATGACCAGGGGCGGAGCCGGACAGCGGCTCCGCCCCTGGCCTTTCCGGGCAGGGATTCCTCAGGCCGCCCCGGGCCCCGCGGCGCCGGCCGCCCCGCTCAGTGCCTCCAGGTCGCTCTTGCGTACCCGGATGACGAACAGCGCGACGACCGCGGCGAGTGCGACCAGGCCGACGCCCGCCCAGAAGGACGTCGATATGCCCTCGGCGAGGACATGGTGCCCCCACGGAGCCGGAAGCTCGTGGGACTTGGCGAAAGCTTCCTGCTGGGCCGGTGTCGCCTCCTTGAGGAACGAGGGCAGTTGCCGCGCGGCCTCGTCGCGGCCGGCGGTGCCGAAGACCGTCATGAGAATCGACAGTCCCAGGGAACCGCCGACCATCTGGGTGGCGTTGAGCAGACTGGAGGCCGCCCCCGACTCGTGCTGCGCCACACCGGAGACCGCCGTCAGTGTCGCCGTGACGAAGACCAGACCCATGCCGAAACCGAAGAGCAGCATCGGACCGAGCACGCCGCCCAGGTACGAAGTCGCCGGATCGATCGCGGTCAGCCATGCCATGCCCGCTCCCGTGAACACCGCACCCGCGATCAGGAACGGCTTGGGACCGAGCACCGGGAGCAGCTTCGAGGAGAGACCGGCCGCGGTCACGATCATCACGGTCACGGGCAGGAATGCCAGACCGGCGGAGATCGGGCTGTACCCAAGCACGTTCTGCACGAACAGGACGATGAAGAAGAACATGCCGAACATCGCCGCAGCGAGGCTCATCATGATCGCGTACGTACCCGAGCGGTTGCGGTCGGCGAACATCCGCAGGGGCGTGATGGGGTCCGGTGCCCGCCGCTCGTTGAAAACGAACGCGATCAGCAGGACGAGGGCCAAGCCGAACGAGCCGAGGGTGAGGCCGTCCCGCCATCCGTCGTCGGCGGCGCGGATGAACCCGTACACCAGGGCCGCCATGCCCACGGTCGAGGTGAGCGCGCCCGTGAGGTCGAAGCGGCCGGCGTGCCGCTCCGATTCGTTGATGAACACCGGGGAGAGGACGGCGATGAGGATGCCGATCGGCAGGTTGACGTAGAACACCCAGCGCCAGTCGAGCCACTCGGTGAGCATGCCGCCCGCCAGGAGGCCGATCGCGGCGCCGCTGGCCGAGACGGCCGCGAAGATTCCGAACGCCCGGTTGCGCTCGGGGCCTTCGCGGAACGTCGTGGTGATGAGCGCGAGCGCGGTGGGTGAGGCGATGGCGCCGCCCACGCCCTGAAGCGCCCGCGCCGCGAGTATCTGCCACGGCTCCTGCGCGATTCCGCACAGCAGGGAGGCGAAGGTGAAGAGCAGGACACCGAAGACGAACACGCGCCTGCGGCCGAGGATGTCGCCGGCCCGCCCGCCGAGCAGCAACAGGCCCCCGAAGGTCAGGGTGTAGGCGTTGACCACCCAGGACAGGTCGGTGGTGCTGAAGGAGAGAGCGGTCTGGATGTGCGGGAGCGCGATATTCACAATCGTGGTGTCGAGGACCACCATGAGCTGGAGGGCCGCGATGACGGCGAGGGCGATCCCGGGACGCCCCTGTCGACGGGCCGCGCCTGGTTTGTGTGGTGTCGCTAGCTGAGAGGTGGTCACAATGAGTCCCCCAGAAGTGAGTTAGTGAACGGATGCGTTCACTGTCGTGTCAACGGTAGGGATTCCCCCTCAGTGAACGCAAGCGTTCACTGGAGCCCTTGTCCTCAACGGAGAGAAAAAGATGGCTACTTCGCGCTGGACCGCCGCCGCTGCCAAGGTGCAGCCGGTCTCGCTGCGCCGCCGCGGACCGGTGCTGGAGCGGGCGATCCTCGAATCCGCACTGGAACAGTTGAGTACGGTCGGCTGGAACGCGCTCACCATGGAGGGCGTCGCGGCCGGCGCGCAGACCGGGAAGGCCGCGGTCTACCGGCGCTGGCCCTCCAAGGAGGACCTCGTCGCGGACGCCCTGCGGGCCGGCCTGCCGGATCTCGACGAGGCGCCGGACCGGGGCAGCATCCGCGAAGATCTTTATCAGCTCTGTCGGCAGATACGCGCAGCCATGTATTCCAAGCCCGGCTTCGCCCTGCGCTCGGTTCTTTACGAATGCGACAGTGAGGTGGCCGGGAGGTTCCATGGAGTGATCCTGCGGCAGGTGATCGAGCCCTCGACTCGGCTCTTCCGTGAGGTCGTAGGCCGCGGAATCGAGCGGGGTGACGTCCGCCCCGATGCCACCAGCGATCTGGTCTTCGACGTGATCCCGGGCCTGATGATGTACCGCTCGAAGGTGTGCGGCAGCGAATGGTCGGACGAGGAGATCACCGAAATGATCGACCGGATCATGGTGCCCCTGCTGCGCCCGGTGGCCGGCTGAACGCGGGGGGCGGCCCCGGGGTGTCGCCGACGGCCTGCGGCGGCGTAACCTGGCAGGCGCCATGCCGTACGAACCACCCACCCACACCGTCGAGCGCTCACTGCGCGCCACCACCGGTGCCAAGATCATCGCCGGTGTCGACGAAGTCGGGCGCGGAGCGTGGGCCGGACCCGTCACCGTTTGCGCGGCCGTCACCGGTCTGCGCCGCCCGCCCGAGGGTCTCACCGACTCCAAACTGATCAGCCCGAAGCGCCGTACCGAGCTGGCCGCGGTCCTGGAGGGGTGGGTCACCTCGCATGCCCTCGGGCACTCCTCGCCCGAGGAGATCGACGAGCTCGGCATGACCGCCGCGCTGCGGCTCGCCGCTGTGCGCGCCCTCGAGGCGCTGCCGGTCAGACCGGACGCGGTGATCCTGGACGGGAAGCACGACTATCTCGGGCAGCCCTGGAAGGTCCGTACGGTCATCAAGGGCGACCAGTCGTGCATCGCGGTCGCGGCCGCCTCGGTGATCGCCAAAGTGCGGCGGGACGCGATGATGGCCGAACTGGAGAAGGAGTCCGAGGAGTTGGCCGCCTATGCTTTCTCGGCCAACGCGGGCTATCCCTCGCCCGTGCACAAGGCGGCGCTTGCGGAGCGGGGCCCCTCCCCGTACCACCGGCTTTCGTGGATCTATCTCGACGCGCTGCCCCAGTGGGCGCACCTCAAGAAGACCCGGATCTCGGCGGAGGCCGCAGCTCTGGAAAGCGGGGGCCAACTCGGCTTCGATTTCTGATCGCACGCATGTACCCACCCACTGCTGCGTTCAGCGGTGGCATTTGATAGAAATCCACTCATGCCTCTCTCCCCCGAGGAGCCTCAGATTCACGAGAGCGCCCAGGGTCCCCGCGTCACTCCGGCCACCGGCCGTCCCGCGTCGACCCCCCGTCCCGTACCCGGTCCGCGCACCGCGGCCACGCCGCGTCCCGGACGTCCCGTACCCGGCCCCGCCCCGGTCAGGCCCGCGCCCGCCGCGCAGCGGTCGCACACGCCCGGTGGCCGGTCCCCGTCCCCGCGCCAGGAGAATCGTTCCGCGCCGCAGATCCAGCTGATCCCCGCCCCGGTGGGCGGCGCGCTCGACGCCGCCGACGAGGCGGTCGACGCACTGCTCGACTCGGGCCGCGCGCCCGGCGACATCCTGGTGCTCACCACTGGTGAGCAGCACCCGTGGGCCGCTCACGAGCTCTCCTTCGGCGAAGCCTCGTACTGGGCCCAGCACGAGGCCCGTGACGACGTCTTCTACGCGGACGCCGCCGTCGCGGAGCGGGCTGCCGCCCGGCCCGTGGTCGTCGTGGCGGTCAACGGCGAAGCCGGCGGGGGTGACGACGCGGTGAACCGCGTGCTGCCGCTCGCGAAGTCCCGTGCGGGCGTGCTGCTGATCGTGTGCGGTGACCCGCAGCGGGTCAACTCCGCACTCGGCGCGGGCGTCTGAGCCGTACGTCGTCGTACGCGCCGTACGTTCCGTGGGCTCCTCGCGCTCCGTGCGGGGCGCGAGGCACGTGAAGTACGGCGGGGGCGCGCAGGCCGGCGGGCCGCTTCAGCGGGCCGCCGCCCGCCGCAGCGCGTCCGCCGCTCCGCCGCCGGTGCGTGGCGGGGGCGGCTCGGCCTCGGCCGCGGCTTCCGCCAGGCCGAACGGGCGTGATCCGGTGCTCGGGCGGCGGCCGCCACGGCCTTCGCCCAGCACCTGCCAGCCGCTGTGCGTCAGCGTGATGTACGCGCCGCAGCGCAGCCCGTGCAAGGTGCAGGCGTCCCGCAGGCCCCACATCCAGGCCCCGTCCTCCTCGGTCCAGCGCTCGTCGCCTTCGCGGCAGTAGAGCAGCACGGCGGTCCGTACGGGCGTGCGGCGGCGCAGGTCGTGCGGGATGACGCGGCGCAGGTGCGCGAGCAGGGCGTTGCGCAACTCCCAGCCGTCGGCCGGGACGGAGCGCCGGGCGAACGACGCGCTGGCGGTGAGCCGTTCCTCGGAGTCGAGGACGGCGACGACTGCCGTGGCCGGTTCGGGGTGATGCCGGGCGTGCAGTCCGCTGACGACTTCACGCGGATTGCGCAGCAGCGGTATACCGGCCGCTGCCCACTCGGACGGTTCGAGTGTGCGGCCCAGACGGCTGACGGCGTCGGCCGAAGCCGGGTGCAACGAGCCGGTGGACGGAGCGAATCCGAAGGTCACGGTCCTCCCTTCGCATACGCGCCCACAATGCGGGCAGGGTTGGTTGGGCGCACCGCGGCACAGCCCTTCCGGTCCGCAGGCGGGCCGTTGCGGGGAGCGGTCCAATTCTCACTGCCCCGCGGGGTGTGCGGCAACGAGCAATTGGCGCGGCCGACTGAAATCTGCGGGTATGGCGTGGATATCCCTGCCCAGTCCGGCCGCGCGCGATGCCTCCCGTCACGTCTGCGCGCCCACCCCGTCGATCATGCGGGTCAGCTCTGCACGGCGAGTACCAGCGGCAGTACCGCCTGGGCGCCCGCTTGGCGCAGGAGCCGTGCCGCGACCGCCAGCGTCCAGCCTGTTTCCGTGAAGTCGTCCACGACAAGCACCGGGCCTTCGGCACCGGCCAAGGCCGAAGCCAGCTGAGGCGGCACGGTGAAGGCGCCCTCCAGCGCACGGAGGCGCTGCGCGCTGTTGCTGCGCTGCGGGGCAGTGACCTGGGCCGCCGCCGTGTACTCCAGCGTGCCGAGCAGCGGCATCCGTCCGATCTCGGCGATCTTTGTGCCCAGTGTGTGGATCAACTCCGGCCTGGTGCGCGAGGCCATGGTGACCACCCCCACCGGGCGGGCGGGAGCGTCCGGATCACCCGAGGCCCAACCGCCCGGCCCCTTCGCCCAGTCCGCCAGCACACCCACCACTGCCTGGGCCACCGCCTCCGGCACGGGCCCGTCCGCAGCGCTCGGCGACAGCATCGGGCGCAGCCGGTTGCCCCAGCCGATGTCCGAAAGCCGCCCAAGGGCCCGCCCGGGCAGCGCCTGCTCGGCCGCCGGGATGCGGCCCTTGCGGTCGATGCCGACCGCGCCGAGTCCCGTCGGCCACATGCGGCGCGGTTCCACCTCCACGCCCGCGCGGCCCAGTTCGCCGCGTGCCGTAGCCAACGCCTCCGGGGACAGATCGGCGGTGAACCGGGGCTGCGCGCAGTTGTCGCAGCGGCCACATGGCGCCGCGCCTTCGTCGTCCAGTTGGCGTTGCAGGAACTCCATGCGGCAGCCGGCCGTCGTGGCGTAGTCACGCATGGCCTGCTGCTCGGCCTCCCGCTGCCGAGCCACCCAGGCATACCGTTCGGCGTCGTAGGTCCAGTGCTGTCCTGTGGCGGTCCAGCCGCCCTTGACCCGCCTGACCGCGCCGTCCACGTCGAGGACCTTGAGCATCATCTCCAGGCGGGAGCGGCGCAGCTCCACCAGCGGCTCGAGTGCGGGCAGCGACAGCGGCTTTCCCGCGCGGGCGAGCACATCGAGGGTCCGCCGGACCAGCTCCTCGGGCGGGAAAGCGACCGAGGCGAAGTACTGCCAGATCGCCTCGTCCTCCTTGCCGGGCAGCAGCAGCACCTCCGCGTGATCCACCGCGCGGCCGGCGCGGCCGACCTGCTGGTAGTAGGCGATGGGGGAGGAGGGCGAACCCAGGTGGACGACGAAGCCCAGGTCGGGTTTGTCGAAGCCCATGCCGAGCGCGGAGGTGGCGACGAGAGCCTTGACCCGGTTGGCGAGCAGATCCTCCTCGGCCTGCTGCCGGTCGGCGTTCTCGGTCTTCCCCGTGTACGAGGCGACCGTGTGCCCGCGCTGGCGCAGGAAGGCGGTGACCTCCTCTGCGGCGGCCACCGTCAGGGTGTAGATGATCCCGGAACCGGGCAGCTCACCGAGGTGGTCGGCGAGCCAGGCCAGCCGGTGAGCGGCGTCGGGGAGGCGCACCACACCGAGGCTGAGGCTGTCCCGGTTGAGCGGCCCGCGCAGCACCAGGGCGTCGGAGCCGCCCCCCGTGCCCAGCTGCTCCGCCACATCGGCGGTGACCCGCGCGTTGGCCGTCGCCGTGGTGGCGAGAACGGGCACGTCGGGCGGAAGGTCGGCGAGCATGGTGCGCAGCCGCCGGTAGTCGGGGCGGAAATCGTGGCCCCAGTCCGAAATGCAGTGGGCCTCGTCCACCACCAGCAGACCGGTGGCTGCGGACAGCTTGGGCAGGACCTCGTCGCGGAAGTCGGGGTTGTTGAGCCGCTCCGGGCTCACCAGCAGCACATCCACCTCGCCTGCCGCGACTTCGGCCTGGACCGTCTCCCACTCCTCGGTGTTGGAGGAGTTGATGGTGCGGGCGCGGATGCCGGCGCGGGCCGCGGCTTCGACCTGGTTGCGCATGAGCGCGAGAAGCGGCGAAACGATCACTGTGGGGCCCGCGCCGCGCTCGCGGAGCAGCGCGGTGGCGACGAAATACACGGCCGACTTGCCCCAGCCGGTCCGCTGGACGACCAGCGCTCTGCGCTTGTCGGCGACGAGCGCCTCGATGGCCAGCCATTGGTCCTCGCGCAGCCGTGCGGCGCCGGTGGTGTCTCCGACGAGACGGGCAAGTACGGAATCGGCCGAGGACCTGAGCTCTGCGTTGGTCATGCCCCCATGCAACCTGATGACTCGGACATTGTGCGAATGCGGCCTCCAGCCTGTGGATAAAGTTATCCACAGGGTTGGCGGAGTGTGCGGTGTCTGCGGGACCGTCGAGCCATGAACAAGCACCACGAACCCACAGGCCCCTCCGCCGGCGACCAGATCACCCTGCGTGGCCCCGCCGAACTCGCCGACGCCCTTCCGTACCTCATGGGCTTCCATCCGACCGACAGCGTGGTCATGGTGGCGCTGCACGGCCGCCGGGGCCGGTTCGGCGGCCGGCTCAGGCTCGGTATCCCCCGCTCGCCGAGGGAATGGCCATTCGTCTCCGACCAGCTCGCCGAGTGTCTGGTGACCGGCAGCGAGCGCCGGGGCGGCCGTCCCGACGGCATCGTCGTCTTTCTCTGCCAGGACCCGGCCGAGGGTGAGTCGGGCCGGCAGGTGATGGAGCGGCTGCGCCCCTTCGCGCAACGGCTGCGCACCGCGTGCGGCGCGCTCGACGTGCCCGTGTTCGAAGCACTGTGCATTTCGGACGGGAGGTACTGGTCCTACTGCTGCCCCGATGAGCGCTGCTGCCCGCCCGAGGGCAACGTACTGGCCCTGCCCGGTACGTCGGTGATGGCCGCGGCCGCCGCCTACGCCGGTATCCACGTACGCGGATCCCTGCGGGAGATGGAGGCGAGGCTCGCGCCGCGGGAACCGGCCGACCAGGAGCAGGTGCGGGCCATGGACGCGGCGGCGTTCGCGCTGGTGCCGCGGATCCTCGGCGGGGCCGAGCGCGAGGAGGTCGGGGCCGAGACGCTCGGGCTGGCGCGCCGACTCATGAAGCGCCTCGGTGAGAACAGGCCGACGTCGGCCGGCCCGTCCGACGCGGACGCCGGGGACGACGTGCTCATCTCCCACGACGAGGCCGCCGCGGTCATCCTCGGGCTTCAGGACCGGGAGACCAGGGACCGGGCCGCGGAGTGGATGGAAGGCCCCGACGCCGAGCCCGCACTGAGGTTGTGGCGGGCGCTCGCCCGGCGGTGCGCCGGAGCGTACGAGACCCATGCCGCCGCGCCGCTCACGCTCGCGGGGTGGGTCTCCTGGTCGACCGGCGACGAGCCGGCGGCCAGGGTCGCCCTCGGCCGCGCCCTGCGGTCCGACCCCGAGTACACCTTCGCGCAGCTGCTTCACCAGGCGTGCAACGAGGGCGTCGACCCTGAGGCGTTGCGGCGCTGTCTTCGTGAGGAGCGCGCGCAGCGCAGGCGGCCCCGCCCACGGGTCGTGCGTACGCGGCCGTCCACTCGTTCCGTGCGGCCGCAGGCAGTCGGCACGCAGAGCGCACCACCCACCAAAGGGCGGTCCGGGGCGGCCGCCGCGCGAGGCCGCGCCCAACGGCAGGACGAGCAGCGCGGGAGGAGCGAGCGATGAGAGCCGTGACCAGGGTGCCGATGCGGCCGTTCACACGTGTGGCGGTACCGCGAACGCCCCGCGCCCCATCGACCGGTGCGGCTGTAACGAGCGCAGAGGAGGCACCGCATGACCCTCACCGCCCCGTCCCCCGCTGCCACGGGAAGGCCGCTCGTGGGAGGTGCCCGGCCCCCTGGTGAGCTGCCCTCGGTCCATGCCCTGCTGATCTGTGCGGACCTCCCGGGCCTCGCGCTCTCCGCCGAGAACGGGCAGCTGAACGGCCACGGCCTGGAGGGCTTCTACCAGTCGGGGCGCCGGCTGCTCTCCCGCTGCTATCTGCGCGTCACCGGGCGCGAACCGGTCGCCGTGCAGGGCCGGCTGGTCTCGGCCGGCCGGGCCCGGTTCGTCGGGGTGGTGCGTATGCCGGGCAGCACAGGACCGGACCCCGAGATCGCCGTGGAGCGGCTGCGGCACGCCGAGGGCACCGAACGGATCATCCTGCGCAGCTCGGCGCGCCGCGTCCTGCGGCTCCGGGTGGAGATCGAACTCGGCACCGATCTCGCGGACCTCGGCGCCGTATCCGCCGGCCGCCCGGGGCCCGAACTGCCGGCCAGCGTCCACGCGTCGGGCCTGCGCTGGTCGGCGGCGGGCGCCCGGTCCGTGCTCACCGCCGACCCCCCTCCACAGGACGCGATCGCCTCCGCCGGTCTGCTGCGCTGGGAGATCGAGCTGCTGCCGGGCGCCTCCCGCGTCATCGAGCTGCGGATCCGTACGGACCGTGGTGCCCGGCCGCCGACGAAGGCCGGGGCGGGGCCGCTTTCCGAGGCGACGGCGGAGGGAGACGATCCACGGGTACGGGAGCTGCTGCGGACCAGCCTCGACGATCTGCGGGCGCTGCTGATGCGCGACCCTCGCAACCCGTCGGACCTGTACCTCGCGGCGGGGGTGCCCTGGCGCTGCGGGCTCGCGCCCGCCGAGGCGCTCTGGGCGGCGCGGATGTTGCTGCCGCTCGGCACCCGGCTCGCCGCCTCCACCCTGCGGGCCGTTGCCCGCACCCAGCTCAGGGGCGCGGGGCCCGGCCAGGGGCGGCTGCCAGGCCCGCTCAGGGACGCCGGCCCGCATCTCCCGCCCAGTTGCACGGGCGTGGAGGCGACGCTGGCCTTCCCGGTCGTCCTCGCGGAGGCGCGGCGGTGGGGGTTGCCGGACCAGGACCTGGAAGAGCTGCTCCCGGTGGCCGAACGTTGTCTGCTCTGGCTGCGCAGAGCCGCGGACGACGACGGCTGCCTGGCCGAACGGGGACCCGACGGGCCCCGGCGCAGCGAGACCCAGGCCCACGCCCACCGTGCGGCCGTGCTCGGCGCGGAGCTGCTGGCGGAGTGCGGCAGAGCGGGCGCCGAAGGGTGGCGCGAGTGGGCGGCCATGCTCCGCCGTACGTTCCGGGAGAGCTTCTGGATCGACGACCGCGCAGGCGGCCGGCCGGCGGCGGCACGTGCGCCCGGCGGGCGGCTCGTCCCGCACCTCGGCGGAGCCGCCGCGCATCTCCTGGACACCGGGCTGCTCGGCGCGGGGAGACAGGGGCCCGGCCTGCTGGACAGGGTGCAGACCGGGCAGGTGGCGAGGCTGCTCGGCGGCCCGGCGATGGACTCGGGCTGGGGGCTGCGCAGCCTCGGCGCGAAGGAGACCGGCCACAACCCATTCGGTCATCGAGGCGGTGCGGTGCGCGTCCACGAAACGGCTGTCGCCGTCGCGGGACTCGCGGCCGCCGGGTACGAGCGGGAGGCTGCGGCTCTGCTGCGCGGGGTCCTCGACGCGGCGGGCGCTTTCGGCAACCGGCTGCCGGAGATGTACGCCGGCGAGCAGCGCACCGCGGACAGTCTTCCCGTGCCGCACCCGGCCGCCTGTCGGCCCGCGGCCGTGGCCGCCGCTGCCGGGATTCACCTGCTCACCACCCTCGCGGGCATTCGCCCGGACGTCCCGGCGGGCACGGTCGCGCTTGCTCCCGTGCGCAGCGCGCCACTCGGCGCCGTGCAGTTCTCCGGACTGCGGGTGGCGGGGGAGCCCTTCGCCGTACGGATCAACAGGCTCGGTCTCGGCATGATCGAGGAAGCCGCCGGCGCACTCCAGTTGGGGGGCTGAAGCGTGGACGACGACGCATGGCGCGAAGAGGTGGGCGCGGACAGCGGCTTCCACGCCAAGAGGACTGTTTATCGTCAGGCAGACGACTATGATCACGGCATGTCGCCCTACGACCCATCGGCCTTTCCCCCGTTCGCCGTCACCGTGGATCTGGTCGTACTCACCGTGCGCCGTCACGCGCTCTGCGCACTGGTCGTACGCCGTGGCGAGCAGCCGTACCAGGGCCGCTGGGCGCTCCCCGGCGGCTTCGTCCGGGGGGAGGAGGACCTCGGGGCGGCGGCGGCACGCGAACTCGCCGAGGAGACGGGGCTGTGCGCGCACGAGCCCGGCACACCTTCGGTCGGGAACGGGGCGCACCTGGAGCAGCTCGCCACGTACGGAGACCCGAAGCGGGATCCCCGGATGCGGGTGGTGAGCGTGGCCTATCTGGTGCTGGCGCCGGACCTGCCCGCGCCGCGGGCGGGCGGCGACGCGCACAGTGCGCGCTGGGCGCCGGTGGAGGCTCTGCTCGGCCAGGACGGCGACTACAGCCGCGAGGACGAACCCCCGGCGCCGCTCGCCTTCGACCATGCGCAGATCCTCGCCGACGGTGTGGAGCGCGCCCGTTCCAAGATCGAGTACTCGTCGCTCGCGACCGCCTTCTGCCCGCCGGAGTTCACGGTCGGCGAGCTGCGCCGCGTGTACGAAGCCGTCTGGGGCGTCGCGCTCGACCCCCGGAACTTCCACCGCAAGGTCACTGGCACGCCGGGCTTCCTCGTCCCCTCCGGTGGCACTACGACCCGGCAGGGCGGCAGGCCCGCGCAGCTGTTCCGGGCGGGCGGGGCGACGCTGCTCAACCCGCCGATGCTCCGCCCCGAGGTCTGACGCCGGGGCTCCGACGAAGGAAAGCCACGCCGACGGCTGTACCGAGGCCTGTCAGGCGCCGGCCCGGAGGCCCGGCATCCGTTCGGCGGCAGACCCGTGACACCCGCACGCCCTTCATTGCACAAAAAGTCGGATATGTCGCGTTATCTTGCTGCGGTACCACCCAGCCGCCGAGCGGTCCCCCTTCCGCGAGAGAAGCGATGCTCCAGGCCATCGGACTCACCAGCGCCCCCCGCCGGGAACTCCCGCCCGCCGTCGACGACCTCACCTTCGAGGCCCGGCCGGGGCAGGTCACGGCCCTCCTGGGTGCCGCCGGGTCCGGCAAGAGCACGGCGCTCAAGTTGATGCTCGACCTCGCACCGCGCCGCGGTGTCACGTACTTCCGCGGCCGCCCGCTGCACCGCATCGCTCACCCCGCCCGCGAGGTCGGGGCGCTCCTCGGTGACGTCCCGGGTCACCCGGCGCGTACCGCCCGAGGTCAACTCCGCATGCTCTGCGCCGCGGTCGGCGTGCCCGCCTCCCGCGCCAACGACATGCTCGACCTCGTCGGCCTGGCCGCCCTCGCCGACGAGCGCCTCAGTACGCTCTCGCTGGGCATGGACCGCCGACTCGGTCTCGCTTCCGCCTTGTTGGGAGACCCGCACACGCTCCTCCTCGACGAGCCCGCGAAGGGCCTGTCGCCGCGCGAGAACTGCTGGCTGTTCGGGCTGCTGCGCGGCCACGCGGCTCAGGGCGGCACGGTCCTGTACACCACGCGCGATGCCAAGGAGGCCGCCCGTACCGCCGACCGGGTCGTCACCATCGACGGCGGCCGCCTCGTCGCGGACCAGGACGCCACCGAGTTCGCCAGGACCCGGCTGCGCCCCCGCGTGGCCGTCAGGACGCCGCACGCCGCCCGCCTGGGCGCCCTGGTCACCCGCGAGGCGCGCGCCGCCCGGCGTTCCGTCGAAGTCGTCACCGAGGGCGGCACCCGCCTCTCCGTCTACGGCAGCGACTGCGCACAGATCGGCGAGACCGCGTTCCGGCACGGCATCCTCGTTCACCGGCTCGCCGACGAGACCGGCGACGCCGGCCCGGCCCCCGTGCCGGACCGGCAGGCCGCCCCCGGCGGCTCCGGAGGCGCGGGAGAGACCGGAGCCCGGGCCCCCGTTACGGTTCTGAGGCCGCCGCGCCTGCGGCCGACCCGCAGCCCGATCCGCCCCCTGCGCTACGAACTGCACCGCCTCCTCGGTACGAGGACGACTCTGCTCGTGGCCGGCGCAGTCCTGGCCGCCTCAGTGACGATCTCCGTGCTGCTGGCCCGAGTCGGCAGCACCCCCCTGCCCGCCCTTCTCGCCGCCTGGCCGGACATTCTGCCCCTGCCGCCCGCCGCGTTCGGCGCCGGACTGCTCGGCGCGATCGCCTTCGGCGAGGAGTTCCGGTACCCCGCCCTCGCGGCCGCCCGCGGCACGGTGCCCCGCCGCCTCGGACTGCTCCTCGCCAAACTGGCCGTCTCGGCCGCCACCGCGCTGCTGCTGGGCGTCCTCGTCGCGGTGGCCGACGCGCAGGCCCTGAGGCTGGTGTACGGCGAGGACTTGCTGCGCGTACCCGACAAATGGGTGCCGATGGCGGTCAGTTGGTCCGGCCTGACCGTCGGCTGTGCCTGGGCCGGGCTGCTTGGCGCGGGGGTCTTCCGCGCCACGGCCGCCGGAGTGGCCGCGGTGCTCGCCGTACCCGTGCTGGTGGCTCCGCTGGCGCAGCGGATGGTCGTGGCCCCGTCCGTGCGTTCGGTGGCCGGACTGCCGGGCAGGCTGCGCGAGGTGGCGTGGCTGCAGTGGCCGTACGAGATCGATCCGTGGCTTGTGGCAGCGATGAGAGTTGCGGCCCAACCGGTCGGGGCAGCACTGACGTTGTCGCTGTGTGCCCTGCTTTGCGCATATCTGTTCACTGGCCTTCGCCGCAGGACCTCTTGGTGACCGGCTCCGGCTGTGAAGGCTGGTGACCGCTCACAACTCCCCTGAGTACGCCCGTTTCTTTCCGATAAGTCGTCAATTGCAGGGCGAGCGGCGATCACCCTTTCGTGTGCTTTTCACCAAAGACCTCAAGGGTCGTGGAAGTCCCGCCGACAAAGGATCCGTGAGTACCCTTGCGCACACCATGATGACCGCCTCCCGCCCCGCCGATTCCGGCCTCGCCGGGCCGGGTGAACTCGACCGCTATCCCTACGCGGAGGCGCCGGGCGCCGACCGCGTCGGCGTGCCCTCCTGGGACGGGGCCGACACGGACCTCGGCCGGATGGGCCGCCGCTCGGCGGGCAGCCGGGGCCGCGGGCTCCACGGCCAACTCGTCCAGCAGCTCGGCCAGATGATCGTCTCCGGCGACCTCGGCGCCGACCGTCCGCTCGTCCCCGAGGAGATCGGCCAGCGCTTCGAGGTCTCCCGTACCGTCGTACGTGAATCCCTGCGCGTCCTCGAGGCGAAGGGCCTGGTCAGCGCCCGTCCCAACGTCGGCACCCGGGTCCGCCCCGTCAGTGACTGGAACCTCCTGGACCCCGACATCATCGAATGGCGGGCCTTCGGTCCGCAGCGCGACGACCAGCGTCGCGAACTGGGTGAACTGCGGTGGATGATCGAGCCGCTCGCTGCCCGCCTCGCGGCCGGCCACGGACGCGAGGACCTCCAGCAGCGCCTCGGTGACATGGTCGAGATCATGGGCCACGCCCTCACGCAGGGCGACTCCCTGACGTTCTCCCGCGCCGACGCCGAGTTCCACTCGCTGCTCATCCAGCTCGCCGGCAACCGCATGCTCGAGCACCTCTCCGGCATCGTCTCCGCCGCCCTCCAGGTGTCCGGCGGCCCTGTCACGGGCTGTGATCGCCCCACCGAGGCGGCTCTCGTCCACCACTCCCGCACCGTCGACGCGCTCGCCACGGGCGACGCCATGGCCGCCGAGACCGCCATGCGCCAACTGCTCACCGTTCACCCGGAAGTGGAGCGTGTGGTGCCGGCGCCGCGCGAGCACTGACCGCCGACCACGGCCAGGGTGTGTGCCTTGCGGCCCGGCTGCGCTGACGAACCTCGTGTCGCCGGATCCCATGGGGTCCGGCGACACGGTTGTGAACTGATTGCGAGCCGATGTCCCTTCTGTTCCTCCTCAATTCGTACGGGGTGTGACTCGGGCCACGCAGATTGGGCGTAACACTCCGCGGAACTGTGCGATGACCTAAGAGGTGACAGCCGAAGAGGGAATACAGCCGCCGAAAGTGGCGCTGTAACCAGTCCGAGGTTCAACCTGCGCCGTCGGTACATCCCCAGCCGATGTCGTCGGTCGTGGCCCGTACTCAGGGCGAGGCCGGAAGCCGTTTCCATCGTTCCGAGAGGTTGTTCGTGTCGGCCAGCACATCCCGTACGCTCCCGCCGGAGATCGCCGAGTCCGAGTCTGTGATGGCGCTCATCGAGCGGGGAAAGGCTGATGGGCAGATCGCGGGCGATGACGTGCGCCAGGCATTCTTGGCCGACCAGATTCCGGCGGCCCAGTGGAAGAACGTTCTGCGCAGCCTCAACCAGATCCTCGAGGAAGAGGGTGTGACGCTGATGGTCACTGCCGCGGAGTCGCCCAAGCGCCCCCGCAAGAGCGTCGCAGCGAAGAGCCCGGCCAAGCGCACCGCCACCAGGTCCGTCGCGGCAACCGCGGCCCAGCCGTCCCCCGCCAAGACGGTCGCGGCAACCGCCGCACCGGCATCGGAAACCGTGGACGCCGTGGCCGACGACGACGTCGTCGCCCCGGAGTCGGTGAAGAAGGCCGCCGCTAAGAAGACGGCAGCCAAGAAGACGGCTGTGAAGAAGACCGCGGCCAAGAAGTCGGCCGCCAAGAAGACCACCGCCAAGAAGGACGCCGACGAGGCCGACGGTGAGGACTCCGGCGAGGAGACCCCGGCCAAGCCCGGCGGCGACGAAGAGGAAGAGGGCGGCGAGAAGGGCTTCGTTCTCTCCGACGAGGACGAGGACGACGCGCCCGCACAGCAGGTCGCGGTCGCCGGCGCAACCGCCGACCCCGTCAAGGACTACCTCAAGCAGATCGGCAAGGTTCCCCTCCTCAACGCCGAGCAGGAGGTCGAGCTCGCCAAGCGCATCGAGGCGGGCCTGTTCGCCGAGGACAAGCTCGCCAACAGCGACAAGCTCGCGCCGAAGCTCAAGCGCGAGCTGGAGATCATCGCGGAGGACGGCCGCCGCGCCAAGAACCACCTGCTGGAGGCCAACCTCCGTCTCGTGGTCTCGCTGGCCAAGCGCTACACGGGCCGCGGCATGCTCTTCCTGGACCTCATCCAGGAGGGCAACCTGGGCCTGATCCGTGCCGTCGAGAAGTTCGACTACACCAAGGGCTACAAGTTCTCGACGTACGCCACCTGGTGGATCCGTCAGGCGATCACCCGCGCGATGGCCGACCAGGCCCGCACCATCCGTATCCCCGTGCACATGGTCGAGGTCATCAACAAGCTGGCCCGCGTGCAGCGCCAGATGCTCCAGGACCTGGGCCGCGAGCCCACCCCGGAGGAACTGGCCAAGGAACTCGACATGACCCCCGAGAAGGTCATCGAGGTCCAGAAGTACGGCCGCGAGCCCATCTCGCTGCACACCCCGCTCGGCGAGGACGGCGACAGCGAGTTCGGTGACCTGATCGAGGACTCCGAGGCGGTCGTCCCGGCCGACGCGGTCTCCTTCACCCTCCTCCAGGAGCAGCTGCACTCGGTGCTGGACACCCTCTCCGAGCGCGAGGCGGGTGTCGTTTCCATGCGGTTCGGTCTCACCGACGGCCAGCCGAAGACCCTGGACGAGATCGGCAAGGTCTACGGCGTGACGCGTGAGCGCATCCGCCAGATCGAGTCGAAGACGATGTCGAAGCTGCGCCACCCGTCGCGCTCGCAGGTCCTGCGCGACTACCTCGACTAGGACGTCACCGCAGCACGCGTCACCGCTGCACCCGCTCGGGCCCGGGGCCCGGAGTCTCATACGTGAGGCTCCGGGCCCCGGGCTTTCGCGGGTGCGGTGCGCAGGCGTCCGGCTGAGGCTGGTGGTGCCATTGCAGCACCGAGCCAGGAGGCCGTATGCGTCGCTCTTTCGCCGGATCACTGACAGGGGCGCTGGCCCTGACGGCCATGGCCGTCGCGGCGCCAAAGGCATGGGGAGGCGCTGCCCCGGACGGTGTGGTGATCGGGGGCCGGCCGGTACAGATCTCGCAGGCGCCCTGGGTAGTGGCCCTGTCCAGCCGTGACCGGTTCGGGGGTACGCGAGCGGGGCAATTCTGCGGGGGAGTGCTGGTGGCGCCCGCCAAGGTGCTGACGGCGGCGCACTGTGTGAGCTCTGAGGTACTCGGCGTACCGCTCGGGCAGGTGCGCGATCTGCGGGTCATCACGGGGCGCAGCGCACTCAAGGGCGCGGGTGGCCGGGAGATCGCAGTGAGTGACGTCCAGGTCAATCCGGCGTACGACGCCAAGACCAACGCCGGAGACTTCGCGCTCCTGACGCTGTCGAGCCGGCTTCCCGCGGCTCACACCATCACGGCGGCGGGGCCGGGGCACGGGGCGTACAGCGCTGGTACTAGCGCGATCGTCTACGGGTGGGGCGATACGAGCGGCAGCGGCGCGTACGCCAGTGAGCTGCGGGCCGCGCCGGTGAAGGTGCTGGCCGACAGTGCCTGCGAGCGCGCGTACCCGGGGCATGCCGACGGTACGTACCGCGCGGACACGATGCTGTGCGCCGGGGACGAGAACGGGGGCCACGACGCCTGTCAGGGGGACAGCGGCGGGCCGCTGGTGGCCGACGGCCGGCTGGTCGGGCTCGTCTCCTGGGGGAGTGGCTGTGGTCAGGCGGAGAGCCCTGGGGTGTACTCACGCCTCTCTGCGGCCCCTGAAACCTGGGCCGCAAGAAGCTGATTACGCTTGCAGCGTACGAGTACGGGCGGCCTTCCCCGGACCAGCCGGGGAGACCGCCCGTCGGCCGGTTCAGGACCGGCCCATGGCTCGTCGTGATCGCGAGGACGTGTCAGCGTTCCTCGTCTTCCGGGGACGGCGGCACGGGGGTCAGCCGGTCGGTCTCGTCCTGTATTTCAGCGGCGATCTTCTTGAGTTCCGGCTCGAACTTACGTCCGTGGTGGGCGCAAAAGAGCAGTTCGCCGCCGCTGGCCAGGACAACGCGCAGGTAGGCCTGGGCGCCGCATCGGTCGCATCGGTCAGCGGCCGTCAGGGGGCTCGCGGGGGTCAGAACAGTAGTCACGTCGCCTCTTCTCTAGCTCGACGAGCTGTCGTACCAGGGTCAACATCCAACCAGGCCGAAAACGTTCCCGCTCGTGGCTTTTCCTTGAAAATTCTTCCGAGGTGGCTGTCTGCTGCCGGTTAGCGGCGAAGGAGCCGTATTGCGTCGCTCTACGGTTTCGCGTCGATTGTTGGGTATTTGCCCTCCCGGCTGGCTTGCCGGTTGTTCATGAGGACGTGCCCGGAGCCTAAATGGTTCATGCCTCGAAGGGAACGTGATGTCCACGTCACCCCTTCGAGGGATCGAACGTGCATACGACTCTGGACTAGCATGAGTTTTCCCTAGGGTGGCGTTACATCGGCTCTACCAGGCCTCGGTACCCTCTGACCGGCGACCCACGCCGGGCCCGTACCCCATCGGGACACATTTGAAATTCAGCGAGGAGCGAACCGCGTGACCGCCGAAACGTCCGTGCCGTCCACTGCGCTTCTGACCGGTGCAGACCGCGACGGCTCCAACTACACCGCGCGGCACCTTCTCGTACTCGAGGGTCTCGAGGCCGTCCGCAAGCGCCCCGGTATGTACATCGGGTCCACCGACAGCCGCGGTCTCATGCACTGCCTCTGGGAAATCATCGACAATTCCGTCGACGAGGCCCTCGGCGGTTACTGCGACCACATCGAGGTCGTCCTCCACGAGGACGGCTCGGTGGAGGTCAGGGACAACGGCCGCGGCATCCCGGTCGACGTCGAACCCAAGACGGGCCTGTCCGGCGTCGAGGTCGTGATGACCAAGCTGCACGCCGGCGGCAAGTTCGGCGGCGGCTCGTACGCGGCCTCCGGTGGTCTGCACGGCGTGGGCGCCTCCGTCGTCAACGCCCTTTCCGCCCGCCTGGATGTCGAGGTCGACCGCAACAGCGCGACGCACGCCATCAGCTTCCGGCGCGGCGTCCCCGGCATGTTCACCGAGTCGGGGCCCGACTCGCCCTTCGACCCGGCGAACGGCCTGCGCAAGGGCAAGCGGGTCCCCAAGACGCGCACCGGCACACGCGTGCGCTACTGGGCCGACCACCAGATCTTCCTCAAGGACGCCAAGCTCAACCTGGAGACGCTCTACCAGCGCGCCCGCCAGACGGCCTTCCTCGTCCCCGGCCTGACCATCGTCGTCCGCGACGAGCGCGCCATGGAGGGCGAGGGCAAGACCGAGGAGATCTTCCGCTTCGACGGCGGCATCAGCGAGTTCTGCGAGTACCTCGCCCAGGACAGGGCCGTCTGCGACGTCCTGCGGCTGAGCGGACAGGGCACCTTCAAGGAGACCGTGCCGGTCCTCGACGACCGCGGGCACATGACGGCCACCGAGGTCACACGAGAGCTGGGCGTGGACATCGCGCTGCGCTGGGGCACCGGGTACGACACCACCGTCAAGTCCTTCGTCAACATCATCGCCACCCCCAAGGGCGGCACCCACATCTCGGGCTTCGAGCGGTCCCTCACCAGGACCGTCAATGAGGCGCTGCGGTCGGCCAAGCTGCTGCGCGTAGCCGAGGACGACGTCGTCAAGGACGACGCCATGGAGGGCCTCACCGCGGTCGTCACCGTGCGGCTGGCGGAGCCGCAGTTCGAGGGCCAGACGAAGGAAGTGCTCGGTACGTCGGCTGCCGCGCGGATCGTCGGCAATGTCGTGGCCAAGGAGCTCAAGACCTTCCTGACCTCGACCAAGCGCGACGCCAAGCAGCAGGCTCGCTCCGTCATGGAGAAGGTCGTCGCCGCCGCGCGGACGCGCATCGCGGCCCGCCAGCACAAGGAGGCGCAGCGCCGCAAGACCGCGCTGGAGTCGTCCTCGCTGCCGGCGAAGCTCGCCGACTGCCGCAGCGACGACGTGGAGCGCAGCGAGCTCTTCATCGTCGAGGGAGACTCCGCGCTCGGTACGGCCAAGCTCGCGCGGAACTCCGAATTCCAGGCGCTGCTGCCCATCCGGGGCAAGATCCTCAACGTTCAGAAGTCGTCCGTCTCGGACATGCTCAAGAACGCCGAGTGCGGCGCCATCATCCAGGTCATAGGAGCGGGGTCGGGACGGACCTTCGACCTCGACGCCGCCCGCTACGGCAAGATCGTGCTCCTCGTGGACGCCGATGTCGACGGTGCGCACATCCGCTGCCTGCTGCTGACGCTCTTCCAGCGCTACATGCGGCCCATGGTGGAGGCGGGGCGGGTCTTCGCGGCCGTACCGCCGCTGCACCGCATCGAGCTGATCCAGCCGAAGAAGGGCCAGGAGAAGTACGTCTACACGTACTCGGACAACGAGCTGCGGCAGACGCTGCTGGAGTACCAGCGCAAGAACGTGCGCTACAAGGACTCCATCCAGCGCTACAAGGGCCTCGGTGAGATGGACGCGGACCAGCTGGCGGAGACCACGATGGACCCCCGTCACCGCACTCTGCGCCGCATCAACATCGGTGACCTCGAATCCTCCGAGCAGGTCTTCGACCTGCTGATGGGCAACGAGGTGGCTCCCCGCAAGGAGTTCATCACCAGCTCCGCCGCCACCCTGGACCGCTCGCGCATCGACGCCTGAGTCCGGCCGCCGTCGAGGGCTGCACGGAGTCCGCCCGTGGGTGGAGCGCACAGCTCCACCCACGAGCCGATCCCCTGCGGGAGCCCGGTCCGTAGGGTCGCTCCATGACATCGCAGGCGAACGGTGGCTGGACCGCGTGGCCTTCGGCGGAGGCCCTGTCGCGGCTCGGTGTGCCACGGGGGCGCATGGTCATCGACGGCATCGTCTGGGCGTCGATGACCACCTGGGTCCTCTGGACGGCGTACGACGCGGGGGTCTTCCGGGGCGCCGCCGTCGTCGTCCCGGTGGCCGGGGTCGGGCTGTGCGCCGCCGCCGCCCACGCGTACGAGCGGCTCACGAGGCGCAACCGGCTGGTGCCGGCGGTGGGGACGCTCGGCGTAGTGGCCCTGGTCGCGGCCGGCTCGTACGCCGCCGGGGCGCGGGCCCCCGCCTCCATCCTCTGGATCATGTGCGCCGTACAGGCCATGGCACGGCTTCCGCTCGCCGCCGCCCTGCCCGTCTCCGCGGCCGTCCTCGCGGCGCACGCCGTCAACGACGACGGGGGCGCGGAGCCGGCTGTCCTGGGGCTCGGCATCGTGATCATCGGCTACGCCCTGCGCCTCGACGCACAGGCCCGGGGCGCGGGCTTCCGGCTGCTGGGCCAGGAGCGGGTGGCCCGGGCCGCCGAGGCGGAGTCCGCGGCCCTCGCCGAGCGGGCCCGCATCGCCCGCGAGATCCACGACGTACTGGCGCACAGCCTCTCCGCGCAGATGGTGCACCTCGAGGCGGCACGGATCCAGATCGAACAGGGCGCCGACCCCGCACAGATCCTGGAGCGGGTCGTGGCGGCGCGCGGGATGGCCCGCGAGGGGCTCGCGGAGACCCGCCAGGCGCTCTCCGCGCTGCGCGGTGAGGTGGTGGCCGTCGAGGCCTTCCTGCGGGAACTGGTGGCCCCTTCAGGGGGCGCGACGGTCGAGGTGTCGGGGGAGCGCCGGCCGCTGTCCGCCGAGGCCTCGCAGGCGGTGCGGCGAGTGGCGCAGGAGGCGCTGACGAACGTACGAAAGCACGCGCCGGGCGCGACAGTTCGTATCCTGCTCGGGTACGGGGAGGGCGAAGTGACGTTGCACGTAAGGGATTCGGGCGCAGAGGGTTCACCGGACGCACCTGGCGCCGCCGGAGCAACAGGCGCCGTCGGCGAGCTCACGGACTCCGGCTGTGGTTACGGCCTGCTGGGGATGCGGGAACGGGCCGAGCTTCTGGGCGGCAGCCTGGAGGCGGGACCGGACGGCGAGGGGTACTCGGTGCGGCTGCGGGTCCCGGCATGACCGCCGAAGGGGCGGGTGGGGCCGTCGGCGCTGCCACGGCCGCCGGGAGCCCGGCATGACCGCCAGGGAGGCTGACATGGCCGCCGGAAATACGGAGGCGACCGCCAGAGTCGTCGTCGCCGACGACCAGGCGATGGTGCGCGAGGGCATCGTGCTGCTCCTCGGCCTGCTGCCCGGCATCGAGGTGGTCGGCGCGGCGAAGGACGGCGACGAAGCGGTCGCCCTCGTCGCCACCCACGCGCCCGACGTCGTCCTCATGGACCTGCGGATGCCGCGCTGCGACGGCGTCGAGGCCACCCGCCGCATCCGCGCCGCGCATCCGGCGACGCAGGTCGTGGTCCTCACGACCTACGCCGACGACGAGTCGCTCTTCGCGGCGCTGCGCGCGGGGGCGCGCGGCTATCTCACCAAGGACGCCGACGGCGAGGAGATCGCACGCGCCGTAGCGGACGTGATGTCGGGCCGGGCCGGCCTCGCGCCGGCCGTCCAGTTGCGCCTCCTCGAGGAGGTCACCGCTCCCGTCGCGAGCGCGCCGGCCGAGCCGCCCGACGGTCTCACCCGACGCGAGGCGCAGGTGCTGGCGCTCGTCGCCGAGGGGCTGTCCAACGCCGAGATCGCCCGCACGCTGCACATCGGCACGGCCACCGTGAAGACGCACATCAACAACCTCTTCGCC
Source organism: Streptomyces sp. NPDC055287 (assembly GCF_053646035.1). Lineage (NCBI taxonomy): Bacteria > Bacillati > Actinomycetota > Actinomycetes > Kitasatosporales > Streptomycetaceae > Streptomyces > Streptomyces sp. NPDC055287. The sequence continues at coordinate 107,951 of NZ_JBSHNE010000001.1, forward strand.
AAGGCGGGGGTGCGCGACCGGGCCCAGGCGGTGCGGTACGCCTACCGGCACGGGCTCGCACAGCCGCCAGGAACATCCGTCACCTGATGGGGTGAAGTGCGGGGATTGAAGAGTCCGGGATGTTCCCACTCTGTCCATCCTTGGGCACGCGGACAATTCGTTCGCGGACAAGGAGAGTTGTTTCGGTGGAGAAGCAGGAAGGGCGAGAGGCCGCAGCAGTGCGGTACGACGATCCCTGGTACGACGCGCTTGCCTCCGGCTGGGGCGAACTCGACGGCACGGGCGCTCCCGCGCCACTCGCGCCCCCCGCACCGGCGGGCCCCGAACCCGGTCACAGTGCCGCCGAGATCTATCTGGAGGTGCAGCGCAGCGCCGCCTTCCAGGAAGTGCGCGGCCGCTACCGGCGGTTCGTCGTGCCCGCGTCGCTCGCCTTCTTCACCTGGTACGTCGTCTACGTCGTCGCGGCGACCACCGCGCACGACCTGATGGCCCGCCCGGTCGCGGGTGCGGTGAACGTGGCGATGGTCGCCGGACTCGGACAGTTCCTCACCACCTTCCTGCTGACCTGGGCGTACGCACGTCACGCGCGGCTGCGCAGGGACCGCGCGGCGCTCGATCTCCGCTGGGACACCCAGGAACTGACCCGGGGGATCAAGCGGTGACCGACGACCACCAGGTACTCGCGCTACTGCTGTTCTGCGCGTTCATCGCCGCGACACTGGCCATCACGACGTGGGTGAGCCGCAACCGGCGCGGTTCCGCGGAGGAGTTCTACGCGGGGGGACGGCTGTTCTCGCCCATGGAGAACGGTTTCGCCATCGCGGGCGACTACATGTCCGCCGCGTCGTTCCTCGGCATCTCGGGTCTGATCGCGCTCTTCGGCTACGACGGCATGCTGTACTCCGTCGGCTTCCTCGTCGCCTGGCTCGTCGTCCTGCTGCTCGTCGCCGAACTCGTCCGCAACTGCGGCCGGTTCACGCTGGCCGACGTCGTCGCCGCGCGGATGCGGGAGCGGCCCGTCCGTATCGCGGCGGGAACTTCCTCGGTCACGGTGTCCGTTCTCTACCTGGTGGCGCAGATGGTGGGGGCGGGCAGCCTGGTCGCGCTGCTGCTGGGCGGGAGCAGCGAGGCCGCGCGCTCCTGGACGGTCATCGGTGTGGGCGCGCTGATGGTGATCTACGTATCACTGGGAGGGATGCGGGCCACCACCTGGATCCAGATCGTCAAGGCAGTACTGCTCATGGCGGGCACGGTCGTGCTCACCGTGCTCGTACTGGTGCGCTTCCACGGCGACTTCAACCAGCTGTTGCTCACGGCCGCCGAGCGCAGTGGCCACGGCAAGGACTTCCTCTCGCCCGGTCTGCGGTACGGCGGGGACTGGACGGCCCGCTTCGACTTCATCAGCCTCGGCCTCGCGCTCGTCCTCGGCACGGCGGGTCTGCCGCACATCCTGTCCCGCTTCTACACCGTGCCGACCGCGCGTGCCGCCCGCCGTTCCGTCGTCTGGTCGATCGGCCTGATCGGCAGCTTCTACCTGATGACGATCGTGCTCGGCTTCGGCGCGGCGGCGGTGGTCGGCACCGACGAGGTACGGGCGTCCAACGCGGCGGGCAACACAGCGGTTCCGCTGCTCGCCCTCGACCTCGGCGGCGGCGCGGGCTCCACCGGAGGAACGGTTCTCTTCGCCGTCGTCGCGGCCGTGGCCTTCGCCACCATCCTCGCGGTCGTCGCCGGCATCACCCTGGCGTCCTCCGCATCCGTCGCCCACGATCTGTACGCCTCGCTCAGGCGGCGCCACGCCAAGCAGTACAGCGAGGTCGCGGTGGCCCGGTTCGCGGCGGCCGGGATCGGGGCCGTGGCCATCGCGCTCGGCCTGCTCGCCCGCGACATGAACGTCGCGTTCCTCGTCGGGCTGGCCTTCGCGGTCGCCGCGTCCGCCAACCTGCCCGTGCTGCTCTACTCGCTGTTCTGGCGGCACTTCACCACCCGGGGCGCGGTCTGGGCGGTGTACGGCGGCCTCATCCCGGCGGTGCTGCTCGTGCTGCTCTCGCCGGTCGTCTCAGGCAGCCCCGAGTCGCTGTTCCCGGGCGTCGACTTCCAGTTCTTCCCGCTGCAGAACCCGGGCCTGGTCTCGATCCCGCTGGGCTTCGTCGCGGGCTGGGCCGGTACGGCGCTGTCGCCCGAACCGCCGGACGAGGCCCGGCACGCCGAGACGGAGGTGCGGGCACTGACGGGCGCGGGCGCGGTCTGAAGCCGTCGGCGGACCCCGCGCTCAGCCGCTGCTCGCCGTCCAGGCGTACCGGTGCTCAGGGCGGCCCGTCTCGCCGTACTTGAGGCTGAGCCGTACACGCCCCGACCGCTCCAGCAGCTTCAGATAGCGCTGTGCGGTCTGCCGGCTCATACCCGCCCGTTCCGCGATCTCCTGGGCGGACAGCGGCCCTCCGGCTGCCAGCAGCACCTGCCGGACCAGCTCGGCCGTGGTCGGCGAGTGCCCCTTCGGGAGGTCGGGGGAACCGGTCACGGAGAGCGCCCCGAAGATGCGGTCCACCTCGGCCTGTTCCGCCTCGCCGCCCCCGTCGAGGGTCCGGCGCAGCGCGGCGTACGCCTCGAGCTTCGTGCGCAGCCCGGCGAAGTTGAAGGGCTTCACCAGGTACTGGAGGGCTCCCTGGCGCATCGCCGCCTGCACGGTACCGATGTCGCGCGCCGCCGTCACCATGATCACATCGGTCTGGAGGCCGAGCGCGCGCAGTTCCTGGACGAGCGCGAGCCCGTTCCCGTCCGGCAAGTAGTGGTCCAGGAGCACCAGGTCGACGCGGTGCGCGCGGAGCTGGGCCAGGGCGTCGGCGGCGGAATGCGCCCGACCGGCGACGCGGAAGCCCGCGACCTTGGCGACGTACGCGGCGTTGATCTCCGCGACGCGGACGTCGTCGTCCACCACGAGTACGTCGATCATCGCGTCTCTCCTGCTGCGTCCAGGGCCGCCGTGTCCGGCGCCGCCGCGTCCAGGCCCGCCTCCACCGGCCGCGTATCGCCCAGTCCGCCATCCGTCAGCGCCTCCGGGAGTACGACGGTGAATTCGGCGCCGCGCTGCGCACCCTCGCCGGCCCGGGCGCTGCCGCCCTGCCGTTCCGCGAGCCTGCGCACCATCGCGAGGCCGAGGCCCCGCTTGCCGTGGGCCGGCAGCTCCTTGGTCGACCATCCCTCCGTGAAGATCAGTTCGCGCCGCTCTGCCGGGACGCCGGGCCCGCTGTCGGTCACGCGCAGTACGGCCGTACGCCCCCGCGCCCGCAGCTCGACCTCGATCACGGCGTCCGGGGAGCCGGCCGACGCGTCCAGCGCGTTGTCCACCAGGTTGCCGACGACGGTGACCAGACCACGCGGGTCCACCAGCCGGTCGGGCAGCAGCGTCGCGTCGGACAGCCGCAACGCGACCCCGCGCTCGGCGGCGACCGTGGCCTTGCCGACCAGCAGGGCGGCAAGCATCGGGTCGTGGATCTTCTCGGTGATCTGCTCGGCGGTGGCGCGGTGCACCCCCGCGACCTCCGTGACGAACTGCACCGCCTCCTCGTGCATGCCCAGCTCCAGCAGGCCCAGGAGCGTATGCATCCGGTTGGCGTGCTCGTGGTCCTGGGCGCGGAGGGCGTCGATCAGGCCACGCGTCGAGTCCAGCTCGCGCCCTAGCCGCTCCAGTTCGGTGCGGTCGCGCAGGGTCGCCACGGCGCCGCCGTCGTCCGTCGGCATCCGGTTGGTGACCAGGACACGATGGCCGCGCACGGTCAGCAGGTCGTCGCCGGTCACCCGCCCGGCCAGTACATCCGCCGTACGTCCTTCGCCCAGCACATCGTCGAGCGGACACCCCGTGGCCTCGGCGCCGAGGCCGAGCAGCCGCTGGGCCTCGTCGTTCATCAGCCGGATCCTGCCGCCGGCATCCAGCGCGACGACACCTTCCCGGATGCCGTGCAGCATCGCCTCGCGCTCGGCCAGCAGCGCGGAGATGTCGGAGAAGGCCAGGTCGTGGGTCTGCCGCTGGAGTCTTCGGGAGATGAGATACGCCGCCACCGCGCCGACGGCGAGAGCGCCGCCCGCGTACGCCAGCAGCCCGGGGATCGCCGCCAGCAGCCGGGCGCGGACGCTGTCGTACTCGATGCCGACCGATACCGCGCCGACGATGTCGCCGTCGGCGTCACGCAGCGGGACCTTGCCGCGGGCGGAGCGGCCGAGCGTCCCCTCGTCGATCTCCATGACCTCCCGGCCGGCGAGCGCCTCGCTCGGGTCGGTGGAGACGACCTTGCCGATCTGGCGGGCGTCGGTGTGGGACCAGCGGACGCCGCGCTCGTCCATGATCACGACGTACTCGGCGCCGGTCGAGACCCTGATGCGCTCCGCCTCGGCCTGGACGGGTCCCGCCGCGGCCGGCCGCGAACCGGTCACGGCGTCGGCGAGCTGCGGCTGTGCGGCGGTGGTCTGCGCGATCGCGAGCGCCCGCCGCATGGCCTCCTGGTCGAGCTGGGCGCTGAGCGGGGCGAGGAAGAGGCCGGTGGCCAGCACGGTGACGCCGGTGGCGATGGCCAGCTGCATGAGGAGCACCTGCGAGAAGACGCGCCGGGGCCAGCCCAGACGGATCCGTCTGCCGGAGGTGGTCGGTGCGGTGCTCATGTCTACGAACGGTAAAGCGCTGGGCACACCTTTCCGAAATCCCACGCTCCGGCCCGGTACGGCTCCCACGGCGGTCCGGAGCGCCGAGGTCGCCAATATCCTGGGGCGACCCCTTCCCGCGTCAAGAGAAAGGCCCCCTGGTGAGCAAGAAGCAGATCCCGGTCATCGTCCTCGCGGGCTTCCTGGGGTCCGGCAAGACGACCTTGCTCAACCATCTCCTCGCGCGGAGCCGGGGCACCAGGATCGGCGCGATCGTGAACGACTTCGGGGCCATCGAGATCGACGCCATGGCGGTCGCCGGGCAGCTCGGGGACTCCACCGTTTCGCTCGGCAACGGGTGTCTGTGCTGCGCGGTCGATGTGAGCGAGCTCGACGAGTACCTGGAGAAGCTGACCCGCCCCGCCGCCCGGCTCGACGTGATCGTCATCGAGGCGAGCGGCCTCGCGGAGCCGCAGGAACTGGTCCGGATGATCCTGGCCAGCGAGAACGAGCGCATCGTGTACGGGGGGCTCGCCGAGGTCGTCGACGCCGTCGAGTTCGACGCGACGCGAGAGCGTCACCCCGAGCTGGACCGGCACCTCGCCGTCGCCGACCTCGTCGTACTGAACAAGACGGACCGGGTGGGGGAGGAGCACCTCGCCCGTGTCCTCGGCACCGTCCGGGGCCTCAGCGGCGGTACGGCCGTGGTGCGCGCGGCGTTCGGGCGGATCGATCCGGAGCTGCTCTTCGACCCGGCGGCGCGGCCGGACGCCGAGGAGAAGGTACGACAGCTGTCGTTCGACGACCTGCGGGGCGAGGAGCAGGCCGCGGACGCGCACGACTGCCACGGGGATCACCTGCACGCGGCGTACGAGAGCGTCTCCTTCACCTCGGAGGTGCCCATGGACCCGCGACGGCTCATGGAGTTCCTCGACACCAGGCCGCAGGGGCTCTACCGCATCAAGGGGTACGTCGACTTCGGCACGGGCGACGCCCGTAACCGCTACGCGGTGCATGCCGTCGGCCGGTTCCTCCGCTTCTACCCCGAGCCGTGGGGGCGCGACGAGCAGCGGATCACTCAGCTCGTACTGATCGGGTCGGGCACCGACGGAGCGGCGCTGGCCAAGGAGCTCGCGGCCTGCCGGGCGGACGGGACGCGGGAGGGATCGCGGGACGACGCACAGGACGGCCCGCAGGACGTACCGCTGGACAGCCCGCAGGACGCCCCCGCCGCTGCCTACGAGCACAGCATGTGGGGCGTCCTGCGGTACGTACGGGGCGAGGGCTAGACCGGACCCGCCAGCGCCGCCACCGGCGTGGTCAGCGGGGTGCCCGAGCCGTCGCGGCGCGGGTCCGGCTCCGGCAGCTCGACCGGCGCGCCGTTCTTCGCTGCCGCGCGGGCCGGTGCGGCCCCCGCCCAGGCCAGGATGAGAATGTCCTCGCCCTTGAGGAACCGCTGGCAGCGCACGCCGCCGGTGGCCCGGCCCTTGCGCGGGTACTGGTCGAACGGTGTCAGCTTCGCCGACGTCTCCGTGTCGCCGAGCAGCGTGCCGGCCGTACCGGCCACCGTGAAGACCGCGGCGTCCGCCGCCGGGTCCACCGCCGTGAAGGAGATCACCTTGGCGCCCTCGGCGAGCTTGATGCCCGCCATGCCGCCCGCGGCCCGGCCCTGCGGCCTGACCTGCCCCGCCGGGTAGCGCAGGAGCTGGGCGTCGTCCGTGATGAAGACCAGGTCCTCCTCACCGGAGCGCAGCTCGGCCCCGCCGACGATCCGGTCACCGTCCTTGAGGGTGATGACCTCCAGCTCGTCCTTGTTGGCCGGGTAGTCGGGGACCACCCGCTTGACCACGCCCTGCTCGGTGCCGAGCGCGAGTCCCGGTGAGGCCTCGTCGAGCGTGGTGAGACAGATCAGCGACTCGTCCGGCTCCAGGGACAGGAACTCGGTGACCGGGGCCCCGCCCGAGAGGTTGGGTGCGGAGGCCGTGCCGGGGAGCTGGGGCAGGTCGATGACCGCCAGACGGAGCAGACGGCCGGACGACGTCACCGCGCCCACGTCGCCGCGCGCCGTGGCGGGTACGGCCGAGACGATCACGTCGTGCTTGGTGCGCCGGGCGTCGTCCATGGCCAGGGGCTCGCCATTGGCCGTGCGGGCCAGCAGGCCGGTCGACGACAGCAGCACCCGGCAGGGGTCGTCCGCGACCTCCAGCGGCACCGCGGCGACGGGCGAACTCCCGGACTCCAGCAGTACGGTGCGCCGGTCGGTGCCGAACTTCTTCGCCACCGCCGCCAGTTCGGCCGAGACCAGCTTGCGCAGCTCGGTGTCCGACTCCAGGATCCCGGTCAGCTCGTCGATCTCGCCGGTCAGCCGGTCGCGCTCGCTCTCCAGCTCGATCCGGTCGAACTTGGTGAGCCGGCGCAGTGGCGTGTCCAGGATGTACTGCGTCTGGATCTCGCTCAGGGAGAAGTGCTCGATGAGCCGCTCCTTGGCCTGCGCCGAGTTGTCGCTGGAACGGATGAGCCGGATGACCTCGTCGATGTCGAGCAGCGCGACCAGCAGACCGAGGACCAGGTGCAGCCGGTCGCGCCGCTTGGTACGGCGGAACTCGCTGCGGCGGCGTACGACCTCGAAGCGGTGATCGAGATAGACCTCCAGCAGCTCCTTGAGACCCAGCGTCAGCGGCTGGCCGTCCACCAGCGCCACATTGTTGATGCCGAAGGTCTCCTCCATCGGCGTCAACTTGTAGAGCTGCTCCAGGACGGCCTCGGGGACGAACCCGTTCTTGATCTCGATGACCAGGCGCAGGCCGTGCATGCGGTCCGTGAGGTCCTTGACGTCCGCGATGCCCTGGAGCTTCTTGGACGAGACCAGGTCCTTGATCTTGGCGATCACCTTCTCCGGGCCGACGGTGAAGGGCAGTTCGGTGACGACGAGGCCCTTGCGGCGCGCCGTCACGTTCTCCACGGTCGCCGTCGAACGGATCTTGAAGGTGCCGCGGCCGTTCTCGTACGCGTCCTTGATCCCGCCGAGGCCGACGATCCGGCCGCCGGTCGGCAGGTCCGGCCCCGGCACGAAGCGCATCAGCGTCTCGAGGTCCGCGCCGGGGTGCTTGATCAGGTGCCGGGCGGCGGCGACGACCTCGCCCAGGTTGTGCGGCGGCATGTTCGTCGCCATGCCGACGGCGATCCCGGACGCGCCGTTGACCAGCAGGTTCGGGTACGCCGCGGGAAGCGCGACGGGCTCGCGCTCCTGCCCGTCGTAGTTCGGGTTGAAGTCGACGGTGTCCTCGTCGATCGACTCCGTCATCAGCGAGGTGGCGTCGGCCATCCGGCATTCCGTGTACCGCATGGCGGCCGGCGGGTCGTCGTTGCCGAGGGAGCCGAAGTTGCCGTGGCCGTCGACGAGCGGCAGGCGCATCGAGAAGGGCTGTGCCATGCGCACGAGCGCGTCGTAGATCGAAGCGTCGCCGTGCGGGTGCAGCTTGCCCATCACCTCGCCGACGACGCGGGCGCACTTCACGTAGCCGCGGTCGGGCCGCAGCCCCATCTCGTTCATCTGGTAGACGATGCGTCGGTGCACCGGCTTCATGCCGTCGCGGGCGTCGGGCAGCGCTCGCGAGTAGATCACCGAGTACGCGTACTCGAGGAAGGAGCCCTGCATTTCGTCGACGACGTCGACATCGAGGATCTTCTCCTCGAACGCATCGTCCGGCGGCGGGGTCTTCGTGCTGCGGCGGGCCATCGCGGCTGCGGCTCCTTCGCGGTTCTGTAGGGCGAGTTCTTGGGTGTGATGCCGACCATTGTGGACCGGCGCACTGACAACGCCGACCTCGACCCGTCCGTTGCGCCTGCTCGGGCGTTCCCTGAGGGCGTACACGGGCCGGGAACTTCGCCAGGCGTCCGTGAGCTTGCATACAGTGGCAGGACTTCTCCATATCGCGATCGAAGGGACGTACATGCCCATGGGTCACACGGCCACAGCGCAGGCCGGTTCCGGCGGCCTGACAGCGACAGAGCACCGGCTGGCCAATGGCCTGCGCGTGGTGCTCTCCGAGGACCACCTGACCCCGGTCGCCGCGGTCTGCCTCTGGTACGACGTAGGTTCGCGCCACGAGGTCAAGGGCCGTACCGGCCTTGCTCACCTTTTCGAGCACCTGATGTTCCAGGGCTCGGCGCAGGTCAAGGGCAACGGTCACTTCGAGCTGGTGCAGGGTGCGGGCGGTTCGCTCAACGGCACGACCAGCTTCGAGCGCACCAACTACTTCGAGACGATGCCCGCCCACCAGGTGGAGCTGGCTCTGTGGCTGGAAGCCGACCGGATGGGCTCGCTGCTCTCCGCGCTCGACGAGGAGTCCATGGAGAACCAGCGTGACGTCGTCAAGAACGAGCGCCGCCAGCGGTACGACAACGTGCCGTACGGTACCGCCTTCGAGAAGCTGACCGCACTGTCCTACCCCGAGGGCCACCCGTACCACCACACGCCGATCGGCTCGATGGCCGACCTGGACGCCGCGACCCTCGAGGACGCGCGCGCCTTCTTCCGTACGTACTACGCGCCGAACAACGCGGTGATCTCGGTCGTCGGCGACATCGACCCGCAGCAGACCCTCGCCTGGATCGAGCAGTACTTCGGCTCCATCCCGTCCCACGACGGCAAGCAGCCGCCGCGCGACGGCACGCTGCCCGACATCATCGGGCAGGAGCTGCGCGAGGAGATCCACGAAGAGGTCCCGGCCCGCGCGCTGATGGCCGCCTACCGGCTGCCGCACGACGGCACCCGCGAGGCCGACGCCGCCGATCTGGCTCTCACCGTCCTCGGCGGCGGCGAGTCCTCCCGGCTGCACAACCGCCTGGTCCGCCGCGACCGTACGGCCGTCGCCGCAGGCTTCGGGCTGCTGCGCCTGTCCGGCGCGCCCTCGCTCGGCTGGCTGGACGTCAAGACGTCGGCCGGCGTCGAGGTGCCCGACATCGAGCGCGCCGTCGACGAGGAGCTGGCCCGCTTCGCCGCCGAGGGACCCACGCCCGAGGAGATGGAGCGCGCGCAGGCCCAGTTGGAGCGCGAGTGGCTCGACCGGCTCGGTACGGTCGCGGGCCGTGCCGACGAACTGTGCCGGTACGCCGTCCTGTTCGGCGACCCGCAGCTCGCACTGACCGCCGTCGGGCGCGTCCTGGACATCACGGCGGAGGAGGTCCAGGCGGCCGCCAAGGCCCGGCTGCGCCCGGACAACCGCGCGGTCCTCGTCTACGAGCCGACCCACGCGGCCGACGCAGCCGACGACACCGCCGCCGGTGAGACCGCTGACCAGGAAGGGGCGGACAAGTGACCGACACCGCAGCCGTGAGAATGAAGTTCCACCCGCAGCCGCAGGCCGGCACCCCCACGCCGTGGGCGTTCCCCGCCCCCGAGCGCGGCGCCCTGCCCAACGGCCTGACCGTGCTGCGCTGCCACCGTCCCGGCCAGCAGGTCGTGGCGGTCGAGGTGTTCCTCGCCGCCCCCCTGGAGGCCGAGCCGGCCGGTCTCGACGGCGTCGCGACGATCATGGCGCGGGCCTTCTCGGAGGGCACCGACAAGCACTCCGCCGAGGAGTTCGCCGCCGAGCTGGAGCGATGCGGCGCCACGCTCGACGCGTACGCCGACCATCCGGGCGTCCGGGTCTCCCTGGAGGTCCCCGTCTCCAGGCTGCCCAAGGCGCTCGGCCTGCTCGCGGACGCGCTGCGCGCGCCCGCGTTCGCGGACAGCGAGATCGAGCGCCTGGTGGCCAACCGGCTCGACGAGATCCCGCACGAGACGGCCAACCCGTCCCGCCGCGCGGCCAAGCAGCTCTCCAAGGAGCTGTTCCCGGCGGCCTCCCGCATGTCGCGGCCGCGCCAGGGCACCGAGGAGACGGTGCAGCAGATCGACTCCGGCGCGGTGCGGGCCTTCTACGTGGCCCACGTGCGTCCCGCGACCGCCACCGCGGTGGTCGTCGGAGACCTCGAGGGCACCGACCTGGACGCGATCCTGGCCGACACGCTGGGCGCGTGGAAGGGCGACACCGCCGCATCGCGCCCGGTACCGCCGGTCACCGCCGACGACACGGGCCGTGTGGTCATCGTGGACCGCCCCGGCGCGGTCCAGACCCAGCTGCTCATCGGCCGGATCGGCCCCGACCGCCACGACCGGGTCTGGCCGGCCCAGGTCCTCGGCACGTACTGCCTGGGCGGCACGCTCACCTCCCGCCTGGACCGCGTCCTGCGCGAGGAGAAGGGCTACACGTACGGCGTGCGCGCCTTCGGCCAGGTGCTGCGCTCCGCTCCCGACGGCTCGGGCGCGTCCATGCTGGCGATCAGCGGCTCGGTGGACACGGAGTCCACGGGCCCGGCGCTCGAAGACCTCTGGAAGGTGCTGCGCACCCTGGCGGCCGAGGGCCTCACCGACGCCGAGCGGGATGTCGCCGTACAGAACCTGGTGGGTGTCGCGCCGCTCAAGTACGAGACGGCCGCGGCCGTCGCCGGCACGCTCGCCGACCAGGTCGAGCAGCACCTGCCGGACGACTTCCAGGCCCAGATGTACGCCCGCCTCGCCGAGACGGGCACCGTGGAGGCCACCGCGGCGGTCGTCAGCGCCTTCCCTGAGGACCGGCTGGTCACGGTCCTCGTCGGGGACGCGTCGCAGATCGAGGAGCCCGTCAGGGCGCTCGGCATCGGCGAGGTGACGGTGGTCAGCGGCTGAGCCGTCCGAACCGGCCGAACAACTCCCCTCAAAGCGGGAGATAGAGGGACCCCGGCAACCGGAAGGCTGTCGGGGTCCTTCTCTTATGTCCGATTTGTTGTGGTGGTTGCCTGTCTGGCCTGTGGGGTGCGTTACAAAACCCCGTGTCTGTTTGGTGATTAAAAGATGTCCCGTTTAGCGTCTGTCCGGCTGTCCGTCAGCAGTGAGCCGCATCCGTGGCACCGGACAGTCATCGCCGAGTCCCCGTCAGGCGCGAGCCTGGGGAGCCGGGGACCCAATCAGTCCCTGGGGTGAATCGGACGTCCTCTGTGCGTACGTACGGAGGGGTCCGTAGGAGACCTTCCTGCTCCGAACCCGTCAGCTAACCCGGTAGGCGAGAAGGAAGGAAAGGATCAGCCACTCCATGGCGTTCACCCGTGCCACCGGGAAGCACCGTCGTCCGAGCCGCCTGACGCGCAAGAGCGCGAACATGGCCGGCGTCGCCGCACTCGCGACGACCGGCGTCATCGGAGGCCTGGCCTCTCCGGCCCTCGCCGCCGGCGGCGAAGCGGCCCAGGCCGTCCAGGACACCGGCCTGACCCAGGCCATCGTCATCGGCGATTCCCTCGCCGACCAGATCGCCGCCCAGGCCGAGCAGCAGCAGCACGCCGCCGACAAGGCCGAGGCCGAGCGCAAGGCGGCTCTGAAGAAGGCCGAAGCCAAGCGCAAGGCGGAGGCCAAGGCCAAGGCCGAGGCCCAGGCGCGGGCCAAGAAGGAGCGTGAGGAGCGCGCCGCCAAGGAGCGCGCCGCCCGCGAGGCCGAGCGCAAGCGTCTCAACGGCTACACCCTCCCGGTCGCCGGCTCCGTCGTCACCACCGGCTACAAGACCGGCGGCAACCTCTGGTCCTCCGGCAGCCACTCCGGCGTCGACTTCCGCGCCGCGTCCGGCAGTTCCGTCGTCTCCGTCGCCGGGGGCACCGTCGTCGAGGCCGGCTGGGGCGGGGCGTACGGCAACAACATCGTCATCCGGATGAACGACGGCACGTACACGCAGTACGGCCACCTGTCGTCCATCGGTGTCTCCGTCGGCCAGACCGTCGCCTCCGGCCAGCAGATAGGCCTCTCGGGCTCGACCGGCAACTCGACGGGCCCGCACCTGCACTTCGAGGCCCGCACGACCCCCGAGTACGGCTCGGACATGGACCCGGTCGCGTACCTGCGCGCGCACGGTGTGAACGTCTGACCGCTCGGTCGTACGGAAGGCCCCGGCTCACCCGCCGGGGCCTTCCGCATGTCTGGCGTGTCCAAAAGCAGTCCATGAATTAAAGCCCCCGTCGGAAATCCGGGACCGCTGCAATAGAGTCACCGAACAGGCGTCGATCAACCGCGTTTCGCGGGGATTAAGGCGGAGGTTCGGTCATGCGCATTCCCGCGCAATCGGTATGCACGGCAATCCGTGACGACATCGTGTCCGGTGTGTTCGCGCGGGGCAGCAGGCTCACCGAGGAGCTGCTGGCGCGCCGTTACGGTGTCTCGCGCGTCCCGGTGCGCGAGGCCCTGCGCACGCTGGAGTCCGAGGGGTTCGTCACCACCCGCCGGCACGCGGGCGCCTGCGTGGCCGAGCCCACCGAGCAGGAGGCCGCCGACCTGCTGGAGGTGCGGACGCTGCTCGAGCCGCTGGGCGCGGCCCGCGCCGCCCAGCGGCGCACCGAGGCCCACCTGAAGGTGCTGCGCGGCCTGGTCAGGCTCGGCCAGGAGCGGGCCCGCCGGGGGGAGGGCGAGGATCTGCGCTCGCTGGGCAGCTGGTTCCACGAGACGCTCGCCCAGGCGTCGGGCAGCCCCGGCCTCACGGCCCTGCTCACTCAGCTCCGGCACAAGATCGCGTGGATGTACGCCGTCGAGCAGCCCGCCCGCCCCGCCGAGTCCTGGGCCGAACACGGCGCGATCGTCGACGCCGTGGCGCGCGGCGACGCCGAGCGGGCCCGCGCGCTGACGGCCCTGCACGCCGAACGGGCGGTGGCCGCACACCGGTTGCGGCGTCCCGCCCCGGAGCGCGGGCGGGAGCGCGGTCAGGAACGCGTGAGGACTTCGCAACATCCCGTAAACATCGTGAGTGGCCGCCATTAACAGCGGCGCCGTATACAAAGAGGGCGAATGAGTGGGGGCTTATTTCTGCTGCCCGCATTCGCGTTTGTTGTCGTACGGCTTCGCATAAACAAAAAGGAGCCGTGGGGGCCCGCCGTGCGGGGGCCCCCGGGGCAGACCGGGTAATAGACCCCCAGGGTGGTGGGAAGGGAGGGGGGAAGAAGGACAGACACA
>NZ_JBSHNE010000001.1:121602-250544 GCF_053646035.1 Streptomyces sp. NPDC055287
ATACCCCCCTTTTAAATATGGGGTGTTTGGGTGGGGTTGTTTTTTTCGCCGCCCCGAGTTTTTTTTTTTTCTCGCGCTGCTCCCAAAAAAAAATCCGGCGGGGGCCCCCCCCTCGGGGCGCCCCCCACGGCTCCTTCGCGAGAATTCGCCCGTCAGAGTGGTCAGACGGTCTCGGGAAGCTCGTCCAGACCCTCGGAGACCAGCTTCGCCAGGCGGTCGAGGGCGGCATCGGAGCCGTCGGCCGCGGAAGCGAGCACGATCTCTTCGCCGCCCTGCGCGCCCAGGCCGAGCACCGCGAGCATGGAGGCGGCGTTGACCGGGTTGCCGTCGGCCTTGGCGATCGTCACGGGGACACCCGAGGCGGTCGCTGCGCGAACGAAGATGGAGGCGGGCCGGGCGTGCAGGCCTTCGGCCCAGCCGACGGTGACACGGCGCTCAACCATGGTGTTGCCCTTCATGTTCTAACGGTTGTCTAGACCAGTCTCTCACGCCGTGCGGGGCAGCCGGCCCACGGCCCCGGGGCCGCCCCCGCGCCGCGGGCTCAGCCTGCACTGCCCCGAGCGGGCCCGCGACCCGTAGGCTTTCGTCATGCAGCCCCCGCTGGAGCAGGCCCCGCCGGATCAGAACGGGCACCACGCTTACCCGGCTCACTGGGAAGCCGACGTGGTGCTGCGTGACGGAGGTACGGCGCGGATCCGGCCCATCACCGCCGACGACGCGGAACGCCTGGTCAGCTTCTACGAGCAGGTGTCGGACGAGTCGAAGTACTACCGCTTCTTCGCCCCGTACCCCCGCCTCTCGGCCAAGGACGTCCACCGCTTCACCCACCACGACTACGTGGACAGGGTAGGTCTCGCCGCGACGGTGGGCGGTGAGTTCATCGCCACCGTCCGGTTCGACCGGATCAACGCGCAGGGGCGCCCCTCCTCCGGCCCCGACGCCGACCTGGCCGAGGTCGCCTTCCTGGTCCAGGACGCGCACCAGGGGCGCGGCGTCGCGTCCGCCCTCCTCGAACACATCGGCGCGGTCGCGCGGGAGCGCGGCATCCGGCGCTTCGTGGCGGAGGTGCTGCCCGCCAACACGAAAATGATCAAGGTATTCACGGACGCGGGTTACACGCAGAAGCGCAGCTTCGAGGACGGCGTCGTCCACCTCGAGTTCGACCTGGAGCCGACCGACCGCTCCGTCGCCGTCCAGCGCGCCCGCGAGCACCGCGCGGAGTCCCGCTCCGTCCAGCGCCTGCTCGGCCCCGGCTCGGTCGCGGTCGTCGGGGCCGGGCGCGCGCCGGGCGGAGTGGGGCGTACGGTCCTGCGCAATCTGCTCGCCGCCGGATTCACGGGCCGTACGTACGCGGTGAACCGGGCCTTTCCCGAGGACCTCACCGAGGTGGACGGCGTGCCCGCGCACCGCTCCGTCGCCGGGATCGGCGAGGCCGTCGACCTCGCGATCGTCGCCGTACCGGCCGGCCGGGTGCCGGAAGTGGTCGCGGACTGCGGCGAGAACGGCGTCCAGGGGCTGGTCGTCCTCTCCGCCGGATACGCCGAGCGCGGGGCCGAGGGGCGGGCGCGCCAGCGCGAACTGGTGCGGCAGGCGCGTTCGTACGGCATGCGCATCATCGGCCCGAACGCCTTCGGGATCATCAACACCTCCGAGGCCGTACGCCTCAACGCCTCCCTCGCACCGGAGCCGCCCGCACGGGGCCGCATCGGCCTGTTCACGCAGTCCGGCGCGATCGGCATCGCGCTGCTGTCGGGGCTCTACCGGCGGGGCGCGGGACTGTCCTCCTTCATCTCGTCGGGCAATCGGGCGGACGTGTCCGGCAACGACTTCCTCCAGTACTGGTACGACGATCCCGACACCGATGTCGTCCTCCTCTACCTGGAGTCGATCGGCAACCCGCGCAAGTTCACCCGCCTCGCCCGGCGCACGGCGGCGGAGAAGCCGGTCGTCGTGGTGAAGGGAGCGCGCCACAGCGGGAGTACGCCGCCGGGGCACGCGGTGCCCGCCACGCGCATCCCCGACGCGACGGTGTCCGCGCTGCTGCGGCAGGCGGGGGTGATCCGCGTCGACACCGTCACGGAGCTCGTCGACGCGGGGCTGCTCCTGGCGGGCCAGCCGCTGCCGGCGGGCCCGCGGGTGGCGATCCTCGGGAACTCGGAGTCCCTCGGCCTCCTGACGTACGACGCCTGTCTCGCCGAAGGCCTCCGTCCGCTTCCGCCCCTGGACCTGACGACGGCCGCGACGCCGGCGGACTTCCGCACGGCGCTGGCCAGGGCGCTGGCGGACGGTACGTGCGACGCGGTCGTGGTGACCGCGATCCCGTGGGTCGGCGAGAACGGCGCCACGGAATCCGGCGACGGGGAGGTGCTGGCGGCGGCGCTGCGGGAGGCGGCGGCGACAGGGCCGGCGAAGCCGGTGGCGGTGGTCCACGTGGAGATGGGCGCCCTGGCCGACGCCCTCGCGGCGGCGGCCGGCACGGCCCGCCCGGCGTCGGCGGCCTCGGCGGGAGACCAGGGCCGGGCCCGGGGAACCGCCGCGCGGGACGCTTCCCCGACCCGCCCCTTCGCGAACCGGGGCGCTGCCCCGGCACCCGGTCCCCGAACGCCGTACGGTCCGGACGCGGCCGGCGAGCCGGGCCGGGGTGGACCGGCGGGGCATGAGGCTCCTGATGGCCGGGGTGCGCCCCAGGGCGGGAGCTCCACCGCCGGGCGGCCGGATCCAGCCCGTCCGGCGTTCGCCGACACGCCGGGAGGGCGCCCGGGGGCCCGGGGCGCCGCCCCCGGTTCCGGGCAGGGGCCGGGCGGCGAGCAAGCCGCCCCGGCCGGGCCGCAGCCCGCCGACACCCGCCGCATCCCCGCCTACCCGGCCGCCGAGCGCGCCGTGCGCGCGCTCGCCGAGGCCGTCAAGTACGCGCAGTGGCGGCGGCAGGCCGCCGAGCCCGGCCGGGTGCCCGAGTACGACGACATCGACGAGGCCGGGGCCGCGGGCCGGATCCGCGCCCTCCTCGACCGTGGAGAAGGCGAGGGGGAGGGCGGCCCCGGCCCTCGTTCCGTGCCCCTGACCGGCGACGCCGCCCGTGAGCTCCTCCGGCAGTACGGGATCGACGTACGGCCTGCCCTGCCCGCGCCCCGGCCCGACGAGGCCGTCGCCGCGGCCGCCCGGCTCGGCTACCCCGTCGCGCTCAAGACCACCGCCCCGCACCTGCGCCACCGCCCCGACCTCGGCGCGGTACGCCTCGATCTGGCCGACGAGACGGAACTGCGGCGGTCCTACCGTGAATTGACCGACGTACTCGGCAAGCCCGAGGAGCTTCAGCTCGTCGTCCAGGCCATGGCGCCCCGTGGCGTCGACACCGTGGTCAAGGCCTCCATCGACGCGGCCGCCGGCGCCGTCCTCTCCTTCGGCCTCGCCGGAGCCGCCTCCGAGCTGCTCGGGGACGTGGCGCACCGACTGGTGCCGGCCACCGACCGGGACGCCGCCGAACTCATCAGGTCGATCCGGACCGCGCCCCTCCTGTTCGGCTGGCGTGGCTCGGACCCGGTCGACACCGCCGCTCTCGAAGAGCTCCTGCTGCGCGTCTCACGGCTCGTCGACGACCACCCGGAAGTGGTCGGCGTGGCCCTGGAGCCCGTGGTCGTCGCCCCGCACGGCCTGTCGGTCCTCGGCGCGACCGTGCGCCTCGCGCCTCCGCCCGCCCGTGACGACCTCGGCCCCCGCCGCCTGCCGAGCTACTGACCCGGCATCGCGGCCCCCAGCGCCCCGTAGGATGGAGGGCATGGCGAAGACCGGTACGACGACCCAGGGGCTGCGCGCGGCGATCGAGCGCAGCGGCTACTACCCGGCCCTTGTGGCCGAAGCGGTGGAGGCCGCTGTAGGCGGCGAGCCGGTCGCCTCATACCTCGTGCACCAGGAGACGACGTTCGACTCCAACGAGGTCCGCCGGCACGTCACGGTCCTCGTCCTGACCGGCAACCGCTTCATCGTCAGCCACACCGACGAGCAGGCCGCCGACACCACCTCCCCGGCGCCGTACGCCACCACCTCGACCGAGTCGGTCAAGCTGGACCGGATCTCGTCGGTCGTGGTCAGCCGCGTCGTCGCCAATCCGGAGAAGTACGTTCCGGGCACGCTGCCCCGCGAGGTCGTCCTGACCATCGGCTGGGGCGCGGTATCCCGCATCGACCTGGAGCCCGCCGCCTGCGGCGACCCCAATTGCGAGGCGGACCACGGTTACACCGGCAACACCACCGCCGACGACCTGAGCCTGCGCGTCAGCGAGGCCGGCGACGGCCCGGACACCGTCCGCCAGACGCTCGCGTTCGCCCAGGCGCTCTCCGAAGCGACCGCCGCGGCCGACCGCTGATGGCACAGCCCGCCTGGTCCGACCCGCTTCCGCTCGCCCTGGGCACCGCGCCCGTCCCCGAGTACGGCACCGGCTCGCTCGCCGACCTCCTGCCGACCCTCGCGGCAGGCATGGGCGTACCCGGCACGACCGCCACGATTCCCGAGCTGGCGCCCGCCGACCGGAACTGCGTGTTCCTGATAGACGGTCTCGGCTGGGAGCAGATCAAGGCGCACCCCGAAGAGGCTCCGTACCTCCACTCGCTTCTCGGCAGCTCGCGCGGCGGCACCGGACGCCCGCTCACGGCCGGCTTCCCCGCCACCACGGCGACCTCGCTCGCCTCGGTCGGCACCGGTCTGCCGCCCGGCGCGCACGGCCTGCCGGGCTACACCGTCCGCGACCCCGGCACCGGCGCGCTGATGAACCAGCTGCGCTGGAAGCCGTGGACCGACCCGCACGTCTGGCAGCCGTACCCCACGGTCTTCCAGCTCGCCGACATCGCGGGCGTGCACACCGCGCAGGTGTCCTCA
The DNA here is from genome assembly GCF_053646035.1 of Streptomyces sp. NPDC055287. Taxonomy (NCBI): domain Bacteria; kingdom Bacillati; phylum Actinomycetota; class Actinomycetes; order Kitasatosporales; family Streptomycetaceae; genus Streptomyces; species Streptomyces sp. NPDC055287. Next base: position 126,475 of record NZ_JBSHNE010000001.1, read on the forward strand.
CCCGACTTCCAGCACACCCCGCTCACCAAGATCGCGCTGAGCGGCGGCACCTTCCGCGGCAGGCTCACCGGCGAGGACCGGATGGACCTCGCCGCCGCGGAACTGGCCGCGGGCGACCGCTCGCTTGTGTACACGTACTACAGCGAGGTCGACGGCAAGGGCCACCGCTTCGGCGTCGACTCCGACGCCTGGCGCGGCCAGCTGATGTACGTCGACCGGCTCGCCCAGCGCCTCGCCGAGCAGCTGCCGCCCCGCGCGGCGCTCTACATCACCGCCGACCACGGCATGATCGACATCCCTTTCGACGAGGAGTCGCGCATCGACTTCGACGAGGACTGGGAGCTCGGCGCCGGCGTCGCCCTGCTGGGCGGCGAGGGCCGGGCCCGCCACGTGTACGCCGTCCCGGGCGCCGAGGCCGACGTACTCACCGTCTGGCGCGAAGTGCTCGGCGAGCAGTTCTGGGTGGCGGGCCGGGACGAGGCGATCGCGGCCGGCTGGTTCGGCCCGGTGGTCGACGAGCGGGTGTACGGACGCATCGGTGACGTCGTCGCCGCGGCCCATGACGACGTCGTGGTCATCGCCTCGCGCCGTGAGCCGCACGAGTCCGCGATGGTGGGCATGCACGGTTCCATGACGGCCGCCGAGCAGCTCGTCCCGCTCCTCGAAGTCCGCTCGTAACGTCCGCCACGCCCCCCCGGCACAGACCCGAAAGGTTCTCAACCCCTCATGCCCGAGCTGGTGTTCTTCTCCGGAACGATGGACTGCGGAAAGAGCACCCTCGCTCTTCAGATCGAGCACAACCGGTCGACCCGCGGCCTTCAGGGCATGATCTTCACGCGCGACGACCGGGCGGGCGAGGGCAAGCTCTCGTCCCGCCTCGGCCTGGTCACCGACGCCGTCGAGGCCGCCGAGGGCTTCGACTTCTACGCGTACCTCGTCGCCCACCTCTCCCAGGGCAACCGCGCCGACTACGTCATCGTGGACGAGGCACAGTTCCTCGCCGGCGAGCAGATCGACCAGCTGGCCCGGGTGGTCGACGACCTGGAACTCGACGTGTTCGCCTTCGGTATCACCACCGACTTCCGCTCCAAGCTCTTCCCCGGCTCGCAGCGCCTGGTCGAACTCGCCGACCGGGTCGAGGTGCTCCAGGTCGAGGCGTTGTGCTGGTGCGGCGCGCGGGCCACGCACAACGCCCGCACGATAGGCGGCGAGATGCTCGTCGAGGGCGCCCAGGTCGTCGTCGGGGACGTCAATCAGTCGTCGGACGAGGTCGGTTACGAAGTGCTGTGCCGCCGCCACCACCGGCGTCGGATGACGGCCGCCGCCGCGCACGCCGGGGCCCTGTCACCCGACGTGCTGCCCGTCGACCCGTTCTCCCTCACCGACTCCGTCACCCGGGCGTCGTCGTCACGATCGTGAACACCGCGCCCTCCGGATCCGAGACGGTCGCGACCCGGCCGGTGGGCGCGTCGTGGGGCGGGCGCAGCACATGCCCGCCCAGCCCCGTCACCAGACGGGCCGACGCGTCGGCGTCCGCAACCTCGAAGTACGTCATCCAATGCGCGCCGCGGTCCTGTGGCAGGTCCTGGCCCACGCCCCGCACGGAGGCCACCGGGCGCCCGTCCAGGCGCAGCGTCAGGTAGTCGGAGCCGGAGCCGGCCGAGGCCTCCACCTCGTAGCCGAAGACAGCCGCGTAGAACTTGCCGACCGTCGACGCCTCCCGCGTCATCAGCTCGTTCCACACCGGAGTGCCGTGTGTCCCGGCCAACGCGGTGCCGAGATGGGCAGCGGCCTGCCAGACACCGAAGACCGCGCCCGCCGGGTCGGACCCGATCGCCATCCGGCCGGCGTTGTCCGCGTCGAGCGGCCCGACCCCGACGGTGCCGCCGTGGCTCCTGATCGACTCGGCGGTGACATCCGCGTCGTCGGTGGCGAGGTACGGCGTCCAGGCGATGGGCAGATGCCGGTCGGGCGGCAGTTGCCCGATGCCCGCGATCTCCTTGCCGTCGAGCATGGCCCGTACGTACGGGCCGAGCTGCTGCGGTCCCGGCTGGAACTCCCAGCCGAACAGCGCTCTGTAGAATTCCTGGGTGGCGGTCAGGCCGTGCACCATCAGGCTCACCCAGCAGGGCGCACCGGGCGTCCACCGCCGGGTCGCTGCCTCGGTCATCGTCACTCTCTCCTCGGACCATCGTGGTGGTCGTGCGGGAACGGGCGCCCCGTTGTGAAGCCGCGAAGCCGTGGAAAGGGACGCGCCCGTGCAGATGCTTGCACCACCTGTCGTGCCGCGCGTCCCGGCCGCGCCGCTTTCTGTGGGTTCCCGCAGGAGAATGCCCGATTTGGCAATTCTCGTCCGATTCGACTCGGTGGCCGTACGGTGTCGGTCGCACTGAAGGCTGCGCAAGGATGGCACTTATGAATGCCATCATCACCGCAGCCGAACTCGCCGGCGAGTTGACGGGAGACCGGCTTCCGGTCCTCCTGGACGTCCGCTACCAGATGGGCGGACCGCACGGCCGCGCCGCGTACGAGGAGGGTCACATCCCCGGGGCCGTCTTCGTCGACCTCGAAGCGGAACTTGCCGATCCGCCCGGCTCCGGCGGCCGCCACCCGCTCCCCGACGCAGAGGCGTTCGGCGCTGTCATGCGCCGCGCAGGCGTACGTCACGACACCCCGGTCGTCGTGTACGACGGCGGCCAGGGCTGGGCCGCGGCGCGTGCCTGGTGGATGCTCCGCTGGACGGGCCACCCCGACGTACGGGTCCTGGACGGCGGTCTCGCGGTGTGGACCGGGCCGGTCGAATCCGAGGTCCCGGCTCCGGCGACCGGCGATTTCCGGCCAGTCCCGGGCGGTGTGCCGCTCCTCGACGCCGACGGGGCCGCCGAACTGGCCCGTACCGGACTGCTGCTCGACGCGCGGGCGGGCGAACGGTACCGGGGCGAGGTGGAGCCGATCGACCGGGTCGCGGGCCACATCCCGGGCGCGGTGTCCGCCCCGACCATGCAGAACGTCGGACCCGACGGCCGCCTTCTCCCGGCGCCCGAGCTGGCCGCCCGCTTCAAGTCGCTCGGCGCCGGCGAGGACCGGCCGGTCGGCGTCTACTGTGGATCGGGCGTCTCCGCGGCCCAGCAGGTGCTGGCTCTGGAGGTCGCGGGAATCCCGGCGGCGCTGTACGTGGGGTCGTGGTCGGAGTGGTCCGCCGACGCATCCCGTCCCGTCGCCACCGGAGCCGACCCCCGGTAACTCCGCCCACTCCCGCAACTCGCCCAACTCCGCATGAAGAGGGGCCCGTACGCGATCCGTACGGGCCCCTCCGCTCAAAGCGTCTAGTCCTGCTTCTTGCGACGCGTACCGAAGACGATCTCGTCCCAGCTCGGTACGGCCGCCCGCCGCCCCGGACGGACGCCGTCGGCCTCGGCCTGGCGGTCCGTCGTACCGGTGAGCCGGTCGCGATGACCGGCGACAGCGCGCGGCATGAGCACATCGGCGTACGCCGCACCCGCCCCGGAGGCGGCGGACGCCGCGGGCTCCTCGGCCTCCGGCTCCTCCGCCGACGCGGGCTCGGTCGCCAGCGGCTCCGGCGGCGGGGCGGGCCGCTCGGGCACCACCATGTCGCCGCGGAAGCTCGGCACCGCCTCCAGCAGGCTGGTCAGCGAATCACGCTCACCACCGGCGTCCTCGTCCGCTTCCGGAGAGGACGCGGTGGGCCGCTCCAGCTGACGGTCGAGCGCGCGGTCCAGCGGCCGGTCCCTGGGCAGCCGCGCGATCCGCGGTACGAACGGGAAGCTCGGCTCGGGCGCGGCCGCCAGCGACGTGTCGTCCGTTTCGCCGATCAGCGAGCGCGCCTCGTCGTCCACCGCCTGTACGAGCCGCCGGGGCGGGTCGTACGTCCAGCTCGCGGAGTGGGGCTCGCCCGCGACGCGGTAGACCAGCAGCACTTCCCACGTACCGTCGTCGCGCCGCCACGAGTCCCACAGGACCGTTTCCTTGTCGGCGCCGCGCAGCAGCAGCCGCTCCTGCACGGCCTCGCCGAGCTGGGGTCCGGTCCCGGTGTTCTCGCCGGGGCGGCGTACGGGTGTCTTCCTCGCGCGCTCGGCCATGAAGGCGCGCTCGGCGAGCACGGGGCCTTCGAAGCGGCGTACGCGGTCGACGGGGATGCCGGCGTGCTGAGCGACCTCCTCCGCGGAGGCGCCGGCGCGTATACGCGCCTGGATGTCGCGAGGCCTGAGGTGGCTCTCCACCTCGATCTCGATCTGGCCGAGACGGGCGCGATCGTTGCGCACCGCGGCACGCAGCCGCTCATCGATCGGAAGCGTGTACTCCGTGCTGTCAGCAGCCTTCAGCACCAGTCGTGTGCCGTCATTCGAGACGGCCACGACACGCAGTTCGGGCATGGGAACCTCCCGGGTGGTGCCTGCCGACGTCACGTGCGTCGCTGCTTCCGCTAGTCGAGTGTGGCCTGCCCGGGTGCAGCCTGCCACAACCTTGCCCAGTTGCCCGGCGTGTCGGGCATCAGCCCGGGATCGCCGTTATGGCACGGTTACCATTTCGCCACGCATAGTGACCGCTTCGTCACTTTGTGCAGCGGGCGTCCGCGATGGAGGCCGGACCCAGGGCTCGCCACAGTACTCCATTCGGGCCATGGGGGTGGACCGGCGCGCCACCGAAGTTCTCGTGGGGTACGGGAGTTGACCCCGCCGGTTTGGCGTCACGCCCCCTCTCAAGTGGCCTCATTCACAGAATCACCGGAAACGGAACTATCCACTTCGCCCAAATGTCCCTACCTGTTGCGGGGTGGAACAGATGGGCCAGATGGGTGAGATGGGTATTCAGAGGCTGAGGACGGACGGGAAGCCGGAAGCGGACAGCAAGGAGTCGAGGAATCCGCGCCTCGACCTGAGCGTGGCTCAGGTGGCGGGCAGCGCGGTGGCCGCGGTGGTGGCGGCCGTACTGGCGTCCAAGCTCGGTGTGTACGGGACGATCATCGGCGCGGGAGTGGTCAGTGTCGTCGCGACCAGTGGCGGAACGATCTTCCAGCATCTGTTCCGGCGGACCGGGGAACAGCTCCGCGAGGTCACGGTCCACGCGAAGCCGAAAGCCACAGCCCGTCAGGTGACGGAGGCTCGGGTGCGGCGCGTCGTCACGGTGCCGGCGGACCTGGCGAACGGGGAGTTGAGCGAGGAGTTCGGCGAAGCCACGACGCACGGCACGCGGGTGCGGGGCCGGAAGCGGTCAGCCGTCGCGGCCCTCGTCGTCTTCGTCGTGGCCATGGGCGGCATCACGGCGTACGAGCTGCTTTCGGGCGGCGACCTCAGCGGCGGCAGGGGCAGCACGGTCGGAAACGTCCTCCGCGGCGGCGAGCAGCACCACCGGAAGACCCCGCCGGCTGGCGCGCCGTCGCCCGCGGACACCCCTGGCGGCGGCTCGGCGACGCCGGGCACGGGGGAGGACGGCGGCCGGAGCCCCGGCCAGGACTCCGGCTCGGGCACCGGCGACACCAGTACGTCGCCCGACCCCGCCAGGACGCCGCCCCCGGCATCGGACGGCGGCCCGGCGGGCGACGCGACTCCGACTCCCACTCCGACACCGTCCGAAAGCGCCGGGCCCGGCACGGATTCCGACGCCGGTGAAGACGCGGCGACGGGTGACGCGAGTGACGGCGACGACGGCGCGAAGGACAGTGGCGCGCAGACGGCAACCCCGGCCGAGTAGGGAGCGGCGGAGAAGGCCCGCCGGCCTAGTCGCCCAGGACCCGCCGCAGGTAGTCGTTGGCGAAGAGGCGCTGCGGGTCCAGCCGGTCGCGCAGCGCCGTGAACTCGGCGAAGCGCGGGTACACCCCCGCCAGGTACTCCGCATCGCGCGTGTGCACCTTCCCCCAGTGCGGCCGCCCGCCGTGCGCGGTCATGATCCGCTCCACCGCGGTGAAGTAGGCCTGGTAGGGCGTGCCCCGGTAAAGGTGCACGGCTATGTACGCCGTGTCCCTGCCCGACGCCGTGGACAGCGTGATGTCGTCGGCCGGGGCCGTGCGTACCTCCACGGGGAAGCTGACACGCAGCGGCGAGCTCTCGATCAGCGCCCTCACCTCGCGCAGAGCCGCCACCGCCGCCTCGCGCGGAACGGCGTACTCCATCTCCATGAAGCGAACGCGGCGCGGACTGGTGAAGACCTTGTAGGGAATGTCCGTGTACGTACGGGCCGAGAGCGCGCGGCTGGAGATCTTGGCGATCGAGGGTACGGCCGCCGGAAAGGACCGGCCCACCGAACAGGCCACCTGGAAGAGGCCGTTGGACAGGAGCTCGTCCTCGACCCAGGCGCTGACGCGACCGGGCGGGGCGGCGGGGCCCGCGCTGCGGTTGTTGCGCTTGGTGTTGCAGTTGCCGGTGTGCGGGAACCAGTAGAACTCGAAGTGCTCGTTCTCGGCGTGCAGCGCGTCGAAGTCGGCCGTGACGCGGTCGAACGTCATCGGCTCCTCGCGTGCCGTCAGCAGGAAGATGGGCTCCACGGCGAAGGTGATCGCCGTGACGACGCCCAGCGCGCCGATGCCGACCCGCGCCGCCGCGAAGACATCGGCGTTCTCCTTCTCGGAGCACGTGAGCAGGGTGCCGTCCGCCAGGACCAGTTCCAGCGCCCGGATCTGCGCGGCCGTCGCCGCCGATTCGCGGCCCGTGCCGTGCGTGCCCGTGCTGGTCGCGCCGGCCACCGTCTGCTCCATGATGTCGCCCATGTTCGTGAGCGACAGGCCCTCCCTGGCGAGCGCCACGTTCAGACGTTTGAGCGGAGTGCCGGCCTCCACGGTCACGGTCCCGGCCGCGCGGTCGATCGCGCGGATGCCGGTCAGCAGGTCGGGCCGGATCAGCACGCCGTCGGTCACGGCGGCAGCCGTGAAGGAGTGGCCCGTGCCGACCGGCTTCACCCTCAGGCCGTCCGCCGCGGCCCGGCGAACGGCCTCGGCGAGCTCCTCGGCCGAGGCAGGGGTGACCTCCCGTACCGGGCGTGCGGTGACGTTCCCCGCCCAGTTACGCCACGTGCTCGCTGTCCTGGACGCCGTCCTCGATGTGCCGGCCATCTGTCCCGTGCCCTCCCCGCGTCGGCGCCGGCGTGCGAAGCCGGCGATACCCCAGGAACGCCACCAGGGCCGCGAGAACTCCCGCCGCGACGGGCACCGCGTACCCCGCGTCCGCCCCCGCCGCGTCGACCACCCAGCCGGCGGCCGAGGAACCGAGAGCGACGCCGACGGCGAGCCCGGTCCCTGTCCAGGTCATGCCCTCGGTCAGTTTGGTGCGCGGTACGTGCTGCTCGATGAGAGCCATGGTGGTCACCATCGTCGGTGCGATGGACAGGCCCGCGACAAAGAGCGCCACGGCCAGCAACGGCAGGTTCCCGGCCAGTAGGAGGGGGATCATACTCACGGCCATCGCGCAGACGCCCACCAGCCACCTGGTGGATGCCCGCCCCTTGAGATGCAGCAGCCCGAAGACCGCTCCCGCGAGGCAGGAACCGAGCGCGTACACGGCGAGGACGAGGCTCGCCGCGGCCTTGTGACCCTGCTCCTCGGCGAACGCCACCGTCACTACGTCGATCGACCCGAAGATCGCGCCGACGGCCACGAAGGTCGCCACCAGCACCTGGAGCCCGCGGGAGCGCAGCGCGGAGCCGCCCGTGTGCTCGTCGCGCGGGTGCGGGACGGGCTCGGTGCCGCGCTGGGCGGTCAGCCAGAAGACGCCGACGACCAGGAAGACCACGGCGAGCAGCGGGCCCGCCTCCGGGAACCACGAGGTCGAGAGGCCGATGGAGATGATCGGGCCGAAGATGAAGCAGACCTCGTCGGCGATCGACTCCCAGGAGTACGCCGTGTGCAGCTCGCGCGGCGAGCCCCGGTAGATCTCCGCCCAGCGGGCCCTGACCATCGAGCCGACGCTCGGCACGCAGCCGGCGCCCGCCGCGAACACGAACAGCGTCCAGTCGGGTGCGCCCTGCTGGGCACAGATCAGGAGCCCCGCGACCGCCGCCGCCGCGACCACGGTGGCGGGGCGCAGGACACGTCGCTGCCCGTACCGGTCGACGTAACGCGATATCTGCGGCCCCATCACCGCGGCCGCCATCGCGAGCGTGGCGGACAGGGCGCCCGCCAGCCCGTACCGGCCGGTGAGCTGGGAAATCATGGTGACGATGCCGATGCCCATCATGGAAATCGGTATCCGGCCGAAGAACCCGGCGACGGAGAACGCCTTGGTGCCTGGGGCGGCGAAGATCGCGCGGTACGGACTGGGCAAGGGGTGCTCCGGTAAGGCGTATAGATGGAGCTTGCATCTTACGGCCGCCGCGCGGCGTGCCGCACGGCGGTTTCACCGCCGCCGCGCGCGAGTGGCAGGATCGTTCCCATGCCCGATCAGCGCGATCCCGCCCCTTACGACGCCCTGCTGCTCCTCTCCTTCGGCGGCCCCGAAGGCCCGGACGACGTGGTCCCGTTCCTGGAGAACGTCACCCGTGGCCGCGGCATCCCCAAGGAGCGGCTCAAGGAGGTGGGGCAGCACTACTTCCTCTTCGGCGGAGTCAGCCCGATCAACGAGCAGAACCGCTCGCTCATCGACGCACTGCGCAAGGACTTCGCCGAGCAGGGCCTGGGCGGTCCCGATGGTCTGCCGGTGTACTGGGGCAACCGCAACTGGGCCCCGTACCTCGTCGACACCCTGCGCGAGATGGCAGCGGACGGCCGCCGCCGGATCGCCGTGCTCGCCACGAGCGCGTACGCCTCGTACTCCGGCTGCCGCCAGTACCGCGAGAACCTCGCCGACGCGCTCGCGACACTGGAGGCCGAGGGGATCGAGCCGCCGCGCGTCGACAAGCTCCGGCACTACTTCAACCACCCGGGTTTCGTACGCCCGATGGTCGACGGGGTCGTCAAGTGCCTGGCGGAGCTGGACGAGAGCGTACGGGCGGGGGCGCACCTCGCCTTCACGACGCACTCCATCCCCACGGCGGCGGCGGACACCTCCGGACCGGCGGAGGAGCACGGCGACGGCGGCGCGTACGTCGCCGAGCATCTGGACGTCGCGCGGGTGATCGCCGAGGCGGTGCGTGAGGAGACCGGTGTCGCGCACCCCTGGCAGCTCGTCTACCAGTCGCGCAGCGGGGCGCCGCACATCCCGTGGCTGGAGCCGGACATCTGCGATCACCTGGAGGAGCGGCACGCCGCGGGCGTGCCCGCCGTCGTGATGGTTCCCATCGGTTTCGTCTCGGACCACATGGAGGTCCTGTACGACCTCGACACCGAGGCCACCGCCAGGGCCGCCGAACTCGGCCTGCCGGTGCGGCGGTCCGCGACCGTCGGCGCCGATCCGCGCTTCGCCGCCGCCGTGCGCGAGCTGCTGCTGGAGCGGGCGGTCGCCGAGCGGGGGCTCGTGGCCGAGCGGTGCGCGCTGGGGGCGCTGGGCGCGAGCCACGACCTCTGCCCGGTCGGGTGCTGCCCGGCCAGGGCTCCCAGGCCCGCAGCCGCGGGCGCCGACAGTCCGTACGCCTGACACCGCTAGGAGAGTCCGTGACCGATCCCCTCTTGTCCGAGCTGCTCGAACTCGCCCTGGAGGCCGCCCGGCGGGCCGGTGCGCTGCTGCGGGACGGGCGGCCGGCCGATCTCGGTGTGGCCGCCACGAAGTCCAGCCCCATCGATGTCGTCACCGAGATGGACATCGCCGCCGAGAAGCTGATCACCGGCTTCCTCGCCGAACACCGGCCCGAGGACGGCGTCCTGGGGGAGGAGGGCGCGAGCAGCGAGGGCACGAGCGGGGTGCGGTGGGTGATCGACCCGCTCGACGGCACGGTCAACTACCTTTACGGGATGCCCACTTGGGCGGTCTCCATCGCGGCCGAGCGGGGCGGCGAGACCCTGGTGGGGGTCGTGGAGGCGCCGATGCGCGGTGAGACGTACCAGGCGGTGCTGGGCGGGGGCGCGTACGCCAACGGCGCGGCATTGCGGGTGAGGTCGGCGCCGCCGCTCGACCAGGCGCTGGTCTCCACCGGCTTCAACTACGTCACGACGGTACGAAGCCACCAGGCGGAGGTCGCGCGGCGGCTGATTCCGCTGCTGCGGGACATCCGGCGCAGCGGGTCCGCCGCGATCGACCTGTGCGATGTGGCCGCGGGGCGGCTGGACGGGTACTACGAGCGCGGGCTCAGTCCGTGGGACCTCGCCGCCGGGGACCTGATCGCGCGTGAGGCGGGCGCGGCGACCGGTGGGCGGCCTGGTGAGCGCCCGTCCGGGGAGCTGACGATCGCGGCGGCGACGGGTGTCTTCGAGCCGCTCCAGGCCCTGCTGGAGGACTTCGGCGCCTGGCACGACTAGGACGGGACGCGAAAGCGGGACGGGACGCGAAAGGCCCCGGCACCTTCCCCGGCGCCGGGGCCCTTCTCGCGTTTCGTACGGCCGACCGGCAGGAGGTCACGCGCTCGCGGCGGTGACCTGTACGCCGTGTTCCGCGGCGAGGCGGTGCAGGTCCTCCAGCTCCGCCTGCTCCACCTCCGCCAGGAAGTCGTCGCCCGTCTCGCGAGCCATCGTGAGGTCGGATTCCGTGGCCTTTATGCGCTGCAGCAGGCCTGCGGTGAAAGCGTCCATGGGGTGCGCCCCCTCGTCATGGGTCGGTGGCACGGGGGTGTGCCGGGGGTGGGTGGGTCGATCACGTGGCGTGCCGAATACAGGGCGTGATCGCGGGGTGTTCAGTCGTCCTCCCCACAGCCCGCCTCAGGAAAACCTCAACTCGCCCAGGAATCATGGAAATCCCCCCTCATGGCGGCTCTCCGGCCCCTTCCGCCTGTACCGCCTTACCGCCGGTTTATGGCCGAAAGGGGCAGGATGGCAGCACACAGTCAATCGGACAGACCTGCCCGCATGGGCAATCAGCGGAAGGAATGCGACGTGCGCGTACTCGTCGTCGAGGACGAGCAGCTGCTCGCCGATGCGGTGGCCACCGGACTGCGCCGGGAGGCCATGGCCGTCGACGTCGTGTACGACGGAGCGGCCGCCCTGGAACGTATCGGGGTGAACGACTACGACGTCGTCGTGCTCGACCGTGACCTCCCGCTGGTCCACGGTGACGACGTCTGCCGGAAGATCGTCGAGCTGGGCATGCCCACCCGCGTCCTGATGCTCACCGCCTCCGGTGATGTCAGCGACCGCGTGGAGGGCCTGGAGATCGGCGCCGACGACTATCTGCCCAAGCCCTTCGCCTTCAGCGAGCTGACCGCGCGGGTACGGGCCCTCGGGCGCCGTACGACCGTCGCGCTGCCGCCCGTTCTGGAGCGCGCCGGCATCAAGCTCGACCCGAACCGCCGCGAGGTCTTCCGCGACGGGCAGGAGATCCAGCTGGCGCCGAAGGAGTTCGCGGTGCTGGAGGTGCTGATGCGCAGCGAGGGCGCCGTGGTGTCGGCCGAGCAGCTGCTCGAGAAGGCCTGGGACGAGAACACCGACCCGTTCACCAACGTCGTCCGCGTCACCGTCATGACGCTGCGCCGCAAGCTCGGTGAGCCGCCGGTCATCGTCACGGTGCCCGGCTCCGGCTACCGGATCTGACCGCCATGGCCGCGACACCGGCGCCACCTGCGGCGCCGCCGAAACCGACCTGGGATCCGAGGGAGCAGGAACCCTCCTTCCCGTGGCTCCGTCCGACCATCCGGATACGGCTCACCCTGCTGTACGGCGGGATGTTCCTGATCGCGGGCATCCTGCTGCTCTCGATCATCTACCTGCTCGCCGCCCAGGCTCTGGCGGTCGGCAGCGACCTGCCGTTCAAGATCGTGAGCGGCGAGGTCAAGAGCACGGTGTGCGACCTGCCCGGCAACGCCACGCCCGACCAGTTCAACGCGGCCATGAACGCCTGCGTCAACGATCAGCGCCAGCAGGCGCTCGACGAGCTGCTCAGCCGCTCGCTGCTAGCCCTGCTCGGGCTGAGCGTCATCGCCTTCGCCTTCGGTTACGCGATGGCCGGCCGCGTCCTCTCGCCGCTCGGCAGGATCACGCGTACGGCCCGCAGGGTGGCCGGCACCGACCTGACCCGGCGGATCGAGCTCGACGGCCCCGACGACGAGCTCAAGGAGCTCGCCGACACCTTCGACGAGATGCTCGACCGGCTGGAGCGGGCGTTCACCGCCCAGCAGCGGTTCGTGGGCAACGCCTCGCACGAGCTGCGCACGCCGCTCGCGATCAACAGGACGCTGCTGGAGGTCCACCTGTCGGACCCCGAAGCGCCGCCGGAGCTCCAGCAGCTCGGCAAGACCTTGCTGGCGACCAACGAGCGCAGCGAACAGCTGGTGGAGGGCCTGCTGCTGCTCGCCAGCAGCGAGAACCAGATCGTCGAGCGCAAGCCCGTGGACATGGCCGAGGTCGCCTCGCGCGCCATCGACCAGGCGCACGGCGAGGCGGCGGCGAAGGGCGTGGTGATCCGCGGCACGCGCGCGCCCGCTGTGGTGCAGGGCAATGGCGTACTGCTGGAACGGATCGCGCTTAATCTGGTGCAGAACGCCGTGCGCTACAACGTCCCCGAGGACGGCTGGGTCGAGGTCACCACCGAGGTCCAGCACGGCCAGGCGATCCTGGTCGTCTCGAACACGGGTCCAGTGGTTCCCGCGTACGAGATCGACAACCTCTTCGAGCCGTTCAGGCGCCTGCGTACCGAGCGCACCGGCAGTGACAAGGGTGTGGGTCTCGGCCTCTCCATCGCGCGCAGCGTCGCGAGGGCTCACGGAGGCCGTATCATCGCGGAGCCCCGCGAGGGCGGCGGCCTCGTGATGCGTGTCACGCTCCCGGTGTGAGACGTTTCGCGCAGCCACGCGGCTGTTCGCTTTAAGCGGAATTTTCGTGACCCCGCACGGGGTGATCTGTGTGTGATCGATCACAGACTCGATTTTCCCGCCACCCACTCTCCGCGATCGCGGACTTCCCCGGAAAACCGGGAAAAGTCCGGGTTTCCTGGGGGTGAGATGACGGGAAGTACACGGGGTGGCGCCCGTGTAGCGCGACATCCGGACCGTGTACGGTCCCGATCGCCATCCAAACCGATCACCCCGGAGGGGATCGGTTGGGTGTCGATTGAGTAACAGACCTTGATGTGAGGCAAAATCTCCGCCTCAGGTCGGGCACAAGTCCGGCCTCTCACGCGTTACGTGCGCTGAGACACCGCAACTACCCAGAGGGGGAGAGCGACAGTGGCAACGGATTACGACACCCCACGCAAGACCGATGACGACGTCGATTCGGACAGCCTTGAAGAGCTCAAGGCACGTCGGAGCGACAAGACGGCATCGGCCGTTGACGTGGACGAATTCGAGGCGGCGGAAGGGCTTGAACTGCCCGGCGCCGACCTTTCCAACGAAGAGCTCGCCGTACGTGTCCTGCCCAAGCAGGCCGACGAGTTCACCTGCATGAGCTGCTTCCTGGTGCACCACCGCAGCCAGCTGGCCAGGGAGAAGAACGGTCAGCCGATCTGCCGCGACTGCGACTAGGCCGGGCCGGCCATGGCAGGCGCGACACCGTCCAGGAAGAAGCGCTTCCGGCGCAAGGATTCCCCGGAAGCGCCGCAAGGCGTGAGCGCGGCCGTCGGCGCACGTGACGACGAGCGGGGCCTGACGGCCTCGCTCGAAGCGGCGGAAGGGCCCACTGCCCGGGCCCGGCGCCTGGCGGCTGTCAGGCAGGGCGTACGGAAGGGCGGCCAGGGCGCGAAGGCCGGTGTCGGCTATCTCGCCGACCGGGTCATCGAGCTGGCGCCGCGCGTTCCCGTGCGTGACCTGCCGACCCTGCGCAAGCAGTTCCCGGGCCTCGGCCCGGAGCAGATCGCCGACAAGCTGGTGGCGGGTGCGGCCAACGGCACCTCCACCGTGGGGGCGGGCATCGGCGCGGCGGCCATGCTGCCCGTACCCCCCGCCATGCCGGCCGAGCTGGCTGCCGAGATCACCGGCGTCGCCGCGATCGAGCTGAAGCTCATCGCGGAGCTGCACGAGGTCTACGGCATGCGGCCGCCCGGCGGGCTGGCTCAGCGCAGCACCGCCTACCTCACCTCCTGGACACAGGAGCGGGGCATCGACGTGGCCAAACCGGCCACGTACAACACGGCGCTCGGCACGCAGATGAAGCGCCAGCTCCGGCAGCAGATCATGAAACGCATGGTCCGCAATCTGCCGAACCTCATTCCGTTCATGGTCGGCGCCGCCGTCGGCGCCGTGATGAACCGCCGCGACACCAGAAGGCTCGCCGAGCGCATCCGCAAGGACCTGCGCAGCACGCAGATCCCGTGGGACGCGCTGCCCGAGCTGCCGCCGCTGGAGAAGCCCGAGCAGTCCGAGCAGCTCCGGTTCGAGCCGAAGCCCGGCCTCAAGGAGCTGGAGGGCTAGGCGGCCCGTACGGCCGCGAGAGCTGCCGCCAGGGCCTCGGGGTCACGCGTCGAGAGGTACAGGTACGGCGTCGGGTCGGCCGGGTCGGTGACCTCGACGCGCAACGCCCCCGGAATGTAGCTGCGCAGCAGCATGTGGGCGCGCGTATCAGCTTTGTACGACCGCCACGCACGAGCCTCCTCGGCGTCCAGCACCTCGGCCTCGCCGAGCGCGGACACCGGAATGCGCGCGTCGCCCGCGATCAGCGCGTCCCCGACCACCCGGATCCGCTGGGAGCCGTAGGCACTCACGCCCGCGGCGGCGAGCGCACCGGCACCGACGATCCCGCCGAGCATCGGCAGGAGCCCCAGGGGGAGCAGTATCAGCCCGCCCGCGATGCCGATGAGTCCCGCGATGATCCACCAGGAACGGGGCGCGGTCAGTCGTTCTGCGTACTGCGGGGCGGAGGGCTGCATGAAACCAAGCTTGGCACGGCGCGACCTGCGCGTACCCGCGCGGGTAAGGTCTGCGCCTGTGAGTACTGAGAACTCCCGGGAGACGGCCCCCGGGTCAGCGGCCCTCAAGCCCCCGGCCGACGCCATAGCCCCGGTCAGGCACCCCGACGCACCGCCGCCCGGAGAGCTGCTCGGCGCGCACTACGAACACTGCTTCGGCTGCGGCGGCGGCCAGCCTCACGGGCTGCACCTCCAGGCGCGGGCCGGCGAGGGCGTACGGGTCTCGGCCGAGTTCACGGTCAAGCCCGCCCACCAGGGCGCCCCCGGCCTCGCGCACGGCGGCGTACTGGCCACGGCGCTCGACGAGACGCTCGGTTCGCTGAACTGGCTGCTGCGGGTGATCGCGGTGACCGGCCGGCTGGAGACCGATTTCGTACGCCCCGTGCCGGTGGACACCGTGCTGCACCTCGACGCCGAGGTGACGGCGGTGCACGGCCGCAAGATCTACTCCACGGCGACCGGACGGATCGGCGGCGCCGACGGGCCCGTGGCCGTCCGCGCCGACGCCCTCTTCATCGAAGTCAAGGTCGACCACTTCATCGAGAACGGACGCCCGGAGGAGATCCGGGCTGCGATGGCCGACCCCGATCAGGCCAGGCGCGCCCGCGCCTTCGAGGTGAACCCGTGACCCGTAACCCTGTAGACGTGCTGATCCGCCGCGTCGACCCCGACGTACCCCTGCCTTCGTACGGGCATCCGGGCGACGCGGGGGCCGACCTGGTCACCACGGAGGCCGCCGAACTCGCCCCGGGCGAGCGTGCGGTGCTTCCCACCGGGGTGTCTGTCGCGCTGCCTGACGGGTACGCGGCCTTCGTGCACCCGCGATCCGGTCTCGCCGCCCGCTGTGGAGTCGCCCTCGTGAATGCCCCGGGGACGGTGGATGCCGGGTACCGTGGGGAAATCAAGGTGATCGTGGTCAATCTCGACCCGCGCGAAAGCGTGCGGTTCGAGCGCTTCGACCGGATTGCCCAACTGGTCGTCCAGCAGGTCGAGAAGGTGCGCTTCCACGAGGTCGCGGAGCTTCCCGGCTCGGCGCGGGCCGAGGGGGGCTTCGGTTCCACCGGCGGTCATGCCGCCGCGGACGGCCGGGCGGGTGGGAATCGATACGCATCGGTCGTATCCGACCGGGAAGGACAGTGACGTGTTCGGACGTCGCAAGAAGAGCGAATCCGCCACGGATGTGGCGGGCGAGGCCGAGCAGGTCGTCGACGATGTCGAGCCTGACGAGGCCGCAGACGGCGACGGGTCGGTACGCAGGGTGAACCTGCCGCCGGCACCCCGCCCGGACGGTCCGTGGGACGTGTCCGAGGTGATGGAACCCGGCGAGGGCCGGGTCGACCTGGGCGGCATGTTCGTGCCCGGGGTCGAGGGCATGGAACTGCGGGTCGAGGTCGCTGGCGACGCGATCGTCGCGGCGACGGTCGTACTGCGCGACAGCGCCGTACAGCTCCAGGCCTTCGCGGCGCCCAAGAAGGAAGGCATCTGGGGCGAGGTCCGCGAGGAGATCGCGTCGGGCATCACCCAGCAGGGCGGCGTCATCGACGAGATCGAGGGCCCGCTGGGCTGGGAGCTGCGCGCCCAGGTCCCCGTCCAGCTGCCGGACGGCACGGGCGGCGTGCAGATGGTGCGCTTCGTCGGTGTCGACGGGCCGCGCTGGTTCCTGCGCGGAGTGATCTCCGGTCAGGGCGCGGTGCAGCCGGAGGCCGCGGGCGTACTGGAGCACGTCTTCAAGGACACCGTGGTCGTACGGGGCGAGGGGCCGATGGCGCCGCGCGACCCGATCGTCCTCAAGCTGCCGGACGACGCGCAGATGGTGCCCGAGGGCGTCCAGCAGGAGGAGCAGGAGGGCTCACGCTTCTCCGGCGGGATGGGACAGCTGCAGCGCGGTCCGGAGATCACGGAAGTGCGCTGACCCGAATCTGACGTGGCCGGTGGGCCGCACTCCCCGATAGGGGGGTGCGGCCCACCGGCGTTTTCGCCGGCCGGGGGAGGCTCCGTACAGATCTCGTCAAGGCGACGGCAGCGGCCGTAAGGGAGGCGTCAACGGATGGCTCGGGCGCCTGCGGAGGAGGTTTCCTCGGGAGGTCCGACAACCCGTACCTCATCCAGGAGCACACGATGGCCGACATGGCCTTCGCCGTCACCACGATCGCGGTCTTCGCGCTGGTGGCAGTAGTCGCCAAGGGGGTGGCGAAGCTGTGACTGCCGAGAACATCGTCGGCCTGGTCGTGGCCGTCTCCCTGTTGGGCTTTCTCATCCTCGCCCTTGTGTACCCGGAGAGGTTCTGAGCCCCGCATGACCCCCGTCCTCGCCGGCGTCCTCCAGCTGCTCGCGCTCGTCGTGGCGCTCGGTCTGGTGTACCGGCCCCTCGGTGACCACATGGCCCGTGTCTACTCCTCCCCGAAGCACGTGCGGGTGGAGAAGTGGATCTACCAGGCCATCGGCGCCAACCCCACCGCCGAAATGCGCTGGCCCGCCTATCTGCGCGGTGTCCTCGCCTTCTCCGCGGTGGGCGTCCTCTTCCTCTACCTGCTCCAGCGCGTCCAGGGCTCCCTGCCCGGCTCGCTCGGCTTCGCCTCCATCGACCCGGACCAGGCGTTCAACACGGCCGCGTCCTTCGTCGCCAACACCAACTGGCAGTCGTACTACGGCGAGCAGGCCATGGGCCACGTCGTGCAGACCGGCGGCCTCGCGGTGCAGAACTTCGTCTCGGCGGCGGTCGGCATGGCCGTCGCGGTGGCTCTGGTACGGGGCTTCGCCCGGTCCCGCACCGGTGAGCTGGGCAACTTCTGGGCCGACCTGGTGCGCGGCACCGTACGGATCCTGTTGCCCATCGCCGTGCTGGGCGCGCTCGTGCTGGTCGCGTGCGGCGCCATCCAGAACTTCGCCGGCATTCACGAAGTCGGCCAGTTCACGGGTGGTACGCAGCAGTGGAACGGCGGGGCCGTCGCCTCGCAGGAAGTCATCAAGGAGCTGGGCACCAACGGCGGCGGTTACTTCAACGCCAACTCCGCCCACCCCTTCGAGAACCCCACCCCGTTCTCGAACCTCTTCGAGATCTTCCTGATCCTCGTGATCCCCTTCGCCCTCACCCGCACCTTCGGCCGCATGGTCGGCAGCCTGCGACAGGGCTACGCGATCCTCGCCGCGATGGCGTCGATCTGGCTCGGCTTCACCGCCCTGATGATGTGGACCGAGTTCCATCACGGCGGCCCCGCCTTCGACCTCGCGGGCGGCGCGATGGAGGGCAAGGAGACCCGCTTCGGCATCGGCGGCTCGTCGATCTTCGCGGTCGCCACCACGCTCACCTCGACCGGCGCCGTCAACTCGTTCCACTCCTCGTACACCGGCTTCGGCGGCGGCATCACCCTCCTCGGCATGCAGCTCGGCGAGATCGCGCCCGGCGGCGTCGGATCCGGCCTCTACGGCATGCTGATCATGGCGGTCGTCGCGGTCTTCATCGCGGGCCTGATGGTCGGCCGTACGCCCGAATACCTGGGCAAGAAGATCGGCGTCCGTGAGATCAAGTTCGCCGCCTGCTACATCCTGATCACCCCGGGGCTGGCGCTCTCCTTCACCGCTGCCGCGCTGGCGCTGGACACCCCGGCCCACTCCATGACCAACTCGGGGGCGCACGGCTTCTCCGAGGTCCTGTACGCCTACACCTCGGGCGCCAACAACAACGGCAGCGCCTTCGCCGGCCTGAACGCCGACACGCACTGGTTCAACAGCACCATCGGCATCGAGATGCTGCTCGGCCGCTTCCTCCCGATGGTGTTCGTCCTGGCGCTCGCCGGCTCGCTCGCCGAGCAGCGGCCGGTGCCGGAGACTGCGGGCACCCTTCGTACCGAGAAGCCGCTGTTCAGCGGGCTGCTGGTCGGCACGATCATGATCATCGCCGGTCTTACCTACTTCCCGGCTCTCGCGCTGGGTCCGCTCGCCGAAGGGCTCGCGTCATGAGCACCGACACTGTGAACCGTGCGCCGCAGCAGGACGTGCCGACCGGACGCGGGCCCGCCGCCGACGGCCGCGTGGGCGGGGGCCTGTTCGATCCCGGGCAGTTGCTCACGTCCTTCCCGGACGCCCTCAGGAAGCTGGATCCGCGGGTGATGGTCAAGTCACCCGTGATGTTCGTGGTGCTGGTGGGGTCCGTACTGACCACCGCCTTCGCCCTGGTCGACCCGACCGACTGGTTCGGCTGGGCCATCGCCGCCTGGCTGTGGCTGACCACGGTCTTCGCCAATCTCGCCGAGGCGGTCGCCGAAGGCCGGGGCAAGGCACAGGCCGACACCCTGCGCCGGGCCAAGTCGGGGACGGTGGCGCGACGGCTGACCGGCTCCACCGAGGAGCGGGTGCCGGGTACGGACCTGCGCATCGGCGACCTGGTCGTCTGCGAGGCCGGCGACGTCATCCCGGGCGACGGTGACGTGGCCGAAGGTGTCGCCTCCGTCGACGAGTCGGCGATCACCGGCGAATCCGCGCCCGTCATCCGGGAATCCGGCGGCGACCGCTCGGCCGTCACCGGCGGCACGAAGGTGCTCTCCGACCGCATCGTCGTCAAGATCACGACGAGGCCCGGAGAGACCTTCATCGACCGGATGATCAATCTGGTCGAGGGCGCGGCCCGGCAGAAGACGCCCAACGAGATCGCGCTGAACATCCTGCTCGCCTCGCTGACGATCGTCTTCCTGCTCGCGGTCGTCACCCTCCAGCCGTTCGCCGTGTACGCCGGTGAGAAGCAGTCGATAACCGTCCTCACCGCGCTGCTGGTCTGCCTGATCCCGACGACGATCGGAGCGCTGCTCTCCGCCATCGGCATCGCGGGCATGGACCGGCTCGTACAGCGCAATGTGCTGGCCATGTCGGGGCGCGCCGTCGAGGCGGCGGGCGACGTGTCGGTCCTGCTGCTCGACAAGACCGGCACCATCACCCTCGGCAACCGCCGGGCAGCCGAATTCGTCCCGGTCGAGGGCGTGACCGAGGCCGAACTCGCCGACGCCGCCCAGCTCTCCTCGCTGGCCGACGAGACCCCCGAGGGACGCTCCGTCGTCGTACTGGCCAAGGAGAGGTACGGCCTGCGCGAGCGCCACCGGGGGGAGCTGACGGGCGCAGACTGGGTGCCCTTCACCGCCCAGACCCGGATGTCGGGTGTGGACGCCGGTGGACGCATGGTCCGCAAGGGGGCGGCCGGGTCTGTCGTCGCCTGGGTCGAGGAGCGGGGCGGACGGGTCGCGGAGGACGCGCAGGCGCTCACCGACCGGATTTCACGGGCCGGTGGTACGCCGCTGCTGGTGGCCGTGGAGGACGCTGACGGCGCACGGGTGCTGGGTGTCGTCCACCTCAAGGACGTCGTCAAGGAGGGCATGCGGGAGCGGTTCGGTGAGCTGCGCCGGATGGGCATCAGGACGGTCATGATCACGGGTGACAACCCGCTGACCGCCGGGGCCGTCGCCGAGGAGGCAGGTGTCGACGACTTCCTCGCCGAGGCCACCCCGGAGGACAAGATGGCGCTCATCAAGCGCGAGCAGGCCGGCGGCAAGCTCGTGGCGATGACGGGTGACGGTACGAACGACGCTCCCGCACTCGCCCAGGCGGACGTCGGGGTGGCCATGAACACTGGCACCTCGGCCGCCAAGGAGGCCGGGAACATGGTGGACCTGGACTCGAACCCGACCAAGCTGATCGAGATCGTGGAGATCGGCAAGCAGCTGCTCATCACGCGCGGCGCGCTGACGACGTTCTCGATCGCCAACGACGTCGCGAAGTACTTCGCGATCATCCCGGCCATGTTCGCCGTCGTGTATCCGAGCCTGGACAAGATCAACATCATGGACCTGTCCTCACCCAGGTCCGCGATCCTGTCGGCCGTCGTCTTCAACGCGCTGGTCATCGTCGCACTGGTGCCGCTGGCCCTGAGGGGCGTGCGCTACCGGCCGATGGGCGCCGACCGGATGCTCAGGCGCAATCTCGGGATCTACGGACTCGGCGGCCTGATCGCGCCGTTCATCGGCATCAAGATCATCGATCTTATCATCTCCCTCATTCCTGGCATCGGGTGACGTCAATGAACAACTCCCTGGGCAACACCGCACGGCTGCTCGGAGCCGCCCTGCGCGCCCTGCTCGTCCTCACCGTCGTCTGCGGTGTCCTCTACCCGCTCGCCGTCACCGGCGCCGCGCAGGCCCTGTTCCACGACAAGGCCAACGGCTCCGAGGTCACCTCGGAGGGCAGAGTCGCCGGCTCCGAACTCATCGGGCAGCGGTACGACCTGCCGCTGAAGCGCGGCCGGGAAGCAGCGCGCCCGGACCTGAGATGGTTCCAGCCGCGCCCCTCCAACGGGCTCGGTGCCAACAACGTCAACCCCCAGTACGAGCTCATCCTTTCCGGGGCGACCAACCGCGCCGGCGACAACGCGGAGCTGATCGCCTGGATCAGGGACGCGAAGGCCGCTGTCGTCAGGGACAACTCCACGGCCGGCCACCGCGTAGACCCCTCGGACGTGCCGGCAGAAGCTGTCACGTCGTCCGGCTCGGGGCTCGACCCGCACATCTCGCCGGAGTTCGCCGCTCTCCAGGCCCCCCGGGTCGCGGAGCGGAACGGGCTCGACGCCGGGCCGGTCGAGAAGCTGGTCGAGGACCACACCGAGGGACGGACGCTCGGCTTCATGGGGGAGCCCCGCGTGAACGTCCTCGCACTCAACATCGCGCTCAAGGAGCTCGCGGCCAGGGGCTGACCGTTGCGGGGCCGGGCGCGCGGTGACCATACTGGCGCCCGGCCGCACGACCGTACGGGGGAGCATCCATGAACGAGCGCACCAGCGGCAGTACCCGCACGGCCGTGGCCGGGGACGCGGGCACGGGGCCCATGGTCGAGGTGACGGATCTGCACCGCTCCTACGGCAACGGGGCGGCGGCCGTCCACGCGCTGCGCGGTGTCTCCTTCGAGGTCCCGCGCGGTGAGCTCGTCGCCCTCAAGGGGCGGTCCGGCTCCGGCAAGACGACTCTCCTCAACCTGGTCGGCGGCCTCGACACCGCCGACCGGGGCCGTATCGTCGTCGACGGCACCGAGCTGGCGGGCCTCGGCGAGGAGGGGCTGCTCGCGCTGCGCCGCGACCGCGTCGGCTTCATCTTCCAGTCCTTCGGCCTGATCCCGATCCTCACCGCTGCCGAGAACGTCGGCGTACCGATGCGGCTGCGCAGGACCGACCCCGAGGTGCGCGAGGAGCGAGTCGAGCTGCTGCTCGGCCTCGTCGGCCTCGCCGACCAGGCCGAGCAGCGCCCCGGCGAGCTCTCCGGCGGCCAGCAGCAGCGCGTCGCCATCGCCCGCGCGCTCGCCAACAAGCCGGCGCTGCTGATCGCCGACGAGCCCACCGGCCAGCTCGACGCGGAGACCGGGCTCGCCGTGATGGAGCTGCTGCGCGCTGTCGTGCGCAGCGAAGGCGTGACCGCGCTCGTCGCCACGCACGACGCCCAGCTCCTGGACTTCGCCGACCGGGTCCTGGAACTCGCCGACGGCCACCTCGTCGAGCACGTCTGAGGCCGCCGGGGCGGGCATCAGGGTTGCGTCAATACGCCTCCGCAGCCCACCCCCCGCCCCATTTGCCGGGAATCAGGCCTGTAGCTTCACCAGAGCTGCCCCACCGGGGCGTGGCATTCTTCTGGAAGACAATGGGGCCATGGGACGCGGCAAGCTTCGGATATATCTGGGTGCGGCGCCCGGTGTCGGCAAGACGTACGCCATGCTCTCCGAGGCTCACCGGCGCGTCGAGCGCGGCACCGACTGCGTCGTCGCCTTCGTCGAGCACCACGACCGGCCGCGCACCGAAGTGATGCTGCACGGCCTTGAGCAGACCGGGCGCCGCGCGATCGAATACCGGTCCACGGTCTTCACCGAGATGGACGTCGACGCGGTCCTCGACCGCCGTCCCGCCGTCGCCCTCGTCGACGAACTCGCGCACACCAACGTCCCCGGCTCGCGCAACGCCAAGCGCTGGCAGGACGTCGAAGAGCTGCTCCAGGCCGGCATCGACGTCATCTCCACCGTCAACATCCAGCACCTGGAGTCCCTCGGCGACGTCGTCGAGTCGATAACCGGCGTACGGCAGCGGGAGACCGTACCGGACGAGGTCGTACGGCGCGCCGACCAGATCGAGCTCGTCGACATGTCGCCCCAGGCGCTGCGCCGCCGCATGGCCCACGGCAACATATACAAGCCCGACAAGCTCGACGCCGCCCTGTCCCACTACTTCAGGCCCGGCAACCTCACCGCGCTGCGCGAGCTCGCGCTCCTGTGGGTCGCCGACCGCGTCGACGAATACCTCCAGCAGTACCGGGGCGAGCACAACATCCGCTCCACCTGGCAGGCGCGCGAGCGCATCGTCGTCGGCCTCACGGGCGGACCCGAGGGCCGTACGCTCATACGCCGCGCCTCGCGCATGGCCGCCAAGGGCTCCGGCAGCGAGATCCTCGCCGTGTACATCGCCCGCAGCGACGGCCTGACCTCGGCCTCGCCCAAGGAACTCGCCGTACAGCGCACTCTCGTCGAGGATCTCGGCGGCACCTTCCACCACGTCATAGGCGACGACGTGCCCTCCGCGCTGCTGGAGTTCGCGCGCGGTGTCAACGCCACCCAGATCGTCCTCGGCTCCAGCCGCCGCAAGGCCTGGCAGTACGTCTTCGGTCCCGGCGTCGGCGCGACCGTGGCCCGCGACTCCGGGCCCGACCTGGACGTCCACATCGTCACGCACGACCACGTCGCCAAGGGCCGGGGCCTGCCCGTCGCCCGCGGCGCACGTCTCGGGCGGGCCCGGATCGTGTCCGGCTGGCTGGTCGGCGTCGCCGCGCCCGTCCTGCTCTCCCTGCTGCTCACGAGCATGGAGCACGGTCCGGGGCTCGCCAACAACGTCCTGCTGTTCCTCTTCCTGACCGTGCTCGCGGCCCTGCTCGGCGGGCTGCTGCCCGCGCTGGCCTCGGCGGCCGTCGGCTCACTCCTGCTGAACTACTACTTCACGCCGCCCACCCACACCCTCACCATCAGCAACCCCAAGAACATCGTCGCCATCGTGATCTTCTTCGCGGTGGCCGTCTCGGTCGCCTCCGTCGTGGATCTGGCGGCCCGCCGTACCCACCAGGCCGCCCGGCTGCGCGCCGAGTCCGAGATCCTCTCCTTCCTCGCGGGCAGCGTCCTGCGCGGCGAGACGACCCTGGACGCCCTGCTGGAGCGGGTCCGCGAGACCTTCGCGATGGAGTCCGTGGCGCTGCTGGAACGCGCGAGCGATGTCGACCCGTGGACCTGCGCCGGCAGCGTCGGTCCCCGGCCGCTCACCCGCCCCGAGGACGCCGACGTCGACATGCCCGTCGGCGACCACATGGCCCTGGCCCTCTCCGGCCGCGTCCTGCCCGCCGAGGACCGCCGGGTACTCGGCGCATTCGCCGCCCAGGCCGCCGTCGTACTCGACCGGCAGCGCCTGGTGGGGGAGGCCGAGGGGGCCCGCAAGCTCGCCGAGGGCAACCGCATCCGCACCGCGCTGCTCGCCGCCGTCAGCCACGACCTGCGTACGCCGCTGGCCGCCATCAAGGCCGCCGTGTCGTCGCTGCGCTCCGACGACGTGGCCTGGTCGGAGGCGGACGAGGCCGAACTCCTCGCGGGCATCGAGGAGGGCGCGGACCGCCTCGACCACCTCGTCGGCAACCTCCTCGACATGTCCAGGCTCCAGACCGGCACCGTCACCCCGCTGATCCGCGAGACCGACCTCGACGAGGTCGTCCCCATGGCGCTCGTCGGCGTACCCGCCGAGAGCGTCGGTCTCGACATCCCGGAGACCCTGCCGATGGTGGCCGTCGACCGCGGGCTGCTCGAGCGCGCCGTCGCCAACATCGTCGAGAACGCCGTCAAGTACAGCCCCGGCGGCACCCCGGTCTCGGTCGCCGCCAGCGCGCTCGGCGACCGCGTCGAGCTGCGCGTCGCGGACCGCGGGCCCGGCGTCCCCGACGACGGGAAGGACCGGATATTCGAACCGTTCCAGCGCTACGGCGACGCCCCGCGCGGCGCCGGAGTGGGTCTCGGCCTCGCCGTCGCCCGCGGCTTCGCCGAAGCCATGGGCGGCACGCTCACCGCCGAGGACACGCCCGGCGGCGGCATGACGATGGTCCTCACCCTCAAGGCGGCCCCCGGACACGCTCCGGTACGTCCGGATCTCCCCGCCCGGGTCACCTCGTGACCCCGCCCCGCACGCAGACCCCTATCCCCCGCAGAAAGGCAGGCACTCCATGACCCGGGTGCTCGTGGTCGACGACGAGCCGCAGATCGTACGCGCCCTCGTGATCAACCTGAAGGCGCGCAAGTACGACGTGGACGCCGCCCCCGACGGCGCGACCGCGCTCCAGCTCGCCGCCGCCCGCCAGCCCGACGTGGTCGTCCTGGACCTCGGCCTGCCCGACATGGACGGCGTCGAGGTGATCAAGGGACTGCGCGGCTGGACCCGCGTACCGATCCTGGTGCTCTCCGCCCGCCACACCTCCGACGAGAAGGTCGAGGCGCTGGACGCCGGCGCCGACGACTACGTCACCAAGCCCTTCGGCATGGACGAGCTGCTGGCCAGGCTCCGCGCCGCGGTCCGCAGGGCCGAGCCGGCCGGCGCCGCCGAGGACGACGTGATCGTCGACGCGGGGGACTTCACGGTGGACCTGGCGGCGAAGAAGGTGCACCGCGGCGGCAGGGACGTACGGCTGACGCCCACCGAATGGCACCTCCTGGAGGTGCTCGTACGGAACACGGGCCGCCTGGTCAGCCAGAAGCAGCTCCTCCAGGAGGTCTGGGGCCCCTCGTACGGCACCGAGACGAACTACCTGCGGGTCTACATGGCGCAGCTGCGGCGCAAGCTGGAGTCGGACCCGTCGCACCCCAGGCACTTCGTCACCGAACCCGGCATGGGATACCGCTTCGAGCGGTAGCGCGACCGGATTCCGCGGTGGTGCGGGGTGATCCGCGCGGGCGCACTCCCCGGTACCCTGCGTGTATGAGTGCCGTACCACGTTCGGAGAAGCCCGCCGGCCGGTTCCGCCGGATGCTCGACCGGCTTTCCACCTCGCAGGAGGACCTGCACTCCGCGGAGCTGCAGGAAGACGCCCAGGCCGCGGGGTGCTCACGCATCTGCGACTGCGACGACCGCCAAGTGGTGAAGGTGACTGGTACGTTGCGCACGGTCACCCTGCGTCCGCGGGCCGGTGTGCCCGCCCTGGAGGCGGAGCTGTTCGACGGCACCGCGCCCCTGGACGTCGTGTGGCTGGGCCGCCGTTCCATCGTGGGCATAGAACCGGGCCGCAGGCTCATCGCCTCGGGCCGTATCTCCATGAGCCACGGCCGCCGGGTGCTGTTCAATCCCAAATACGAGCTCCGACCGCTCGGACAGGAGTAGCCGGTGACGTCTCTCGACAAGCCGACCGCGACGGACCACGACAACGAACAGACCGAAGCCGGAGCCGCCCATGACGCGAAGGCCGTAACGGAGGCCGCGCTGTTCGAGGCCTTCGGCGGCCTGCGGGGCATGGTGGAGACCGTGCTCCCCGGTCTGTTGTTCGTGACGATCTTCACGATCAACAAGGACCTGCACATCTCGGCCATCGCGGCTCTCGCGGTGTCCTTGCTGCTCGTCGCCGTACGGCTGATCCGCCGGGACACGGTCAAGCACGCCTTCAGCGGCGTCTTCGGTGTCGCCTTCGGTGTCGTCTTCGCGATGATGACCGGCAACGCCAAGGACTTCTACCTGCCGGGCATGATCTACACCCTGGGCCTCGCCCTGGCGTACATCGTGACCACGCTCGCGGGCGTCCCGCTGATCGGCCTGATTCTCGGTCCGATCTTCAAGGAGAACCTCTCCTGGCGGAAGCGGAATCCGGGGCGCAAGAAGGCGTACGCCAAGGCGAGCTGGGCCTGGGGCCTGATCCTGCTCGGCAAGTGCGCGATCCTCTTCCCGCTGTACTGG
Organism: Streptomyces sp. NPDC055287; assembly: GCF_053646035.1. Lineage (NCBI taxonomy): Bacteria > Bacillati > Actinomycetota > Actinomycetes > Kitasatosporales > Streptomycetaceae > Streptomyces > Streptomyces sp. NPDC055287. The sequence goes on from NZ_JBSHNE010000001.1 coordinate 153,328, forward strand.
TGGGCCGACACGACCCAGCTCGGCTGGGTGCTGGTCGCGCTGAAGATCCCGCCGTTCCTGCTCGCGGTCTACCTGACGTGGGTCTTCCTGGCGAAGGCTCCGCCGCCCATCGACGTTTTCGCGGAGATGGAGGCGCAGGAGAAGGCAGAGAAGGAGCGCAAGGCGGCAGCCGCGGCGCAGCACGAGGCCTGATCTCCCGTGACGCCTGACCTCCCGTGACTACGTGAGTGGGCCCGGAACCATGACGGTTCCGGGCCCACTCACGTGGTCGTACGCGGTCGTACGCACTCGGCTGTACGTACGCGCGTCAGCTCGCCGCGTCTTCCTTGCGGACCGACAACAGGTCCTCCAGCTGCTCCTCGCGCGCCTGGGCGGCCACGAACAGCAGCTCGTCGCCCGCCTCCAGGGTCTCCTCCTGGCTCGGCGTGAGGACGCGCGTGCCGCGGATGATGGTGACCAGCGAGGTGTCCTCGGGCCAGTCCACGTCCCCGACCTGCGTGCCCGCCAGTGCCGACTCGGGCGGCAGCGTCAGCTCGACGAGGTTGGCGTCGCCGTGGCTGAAGCGGAGCAGCCGTACGAGATCGCCCACGCTCACCGCCTCCTCGACCAGCGCCGACATCAGGCGCGGCGTGGAGACCGCTACATCGACGCCCCAGGCCTCGGTGAACAGCCACTCGTTCTTGGGGTTGTTGACGCGGGCGACGACCCGCGGCACGCCGTACTCCGTCTTCGCGAGCAGTGAGACGACCAGGTTGACCTTGTCGTCACCGGTCGCCGCGATCACCACGTTGCAGCGCTGGAGCGCCGCCTCGTCGAGCGAGGTGATCTCGCAGGCGTCGGCCAGCAGCCACTCGGCGAGCGGTACGCGCTCCACCGAGATGGCGGTCGGCGCCTTGTCGATGAGAAGGATCTCGTGGCCGTTCTCCAGCAGCTCGCCCGCGATGGAACGTCCCACCGCGCCGGCTCCGGCAATAGCGACCCTCATGCGTGACCGCCTTCCTCGGGGCCGTGCGAACAGGCCGCCTCGACCTTCGCGATCTCGTCCGTACGCATCATCACGTGCACGAGGTCGCCCTCCTGGAGCACGGTCTGCGAAGTCGGCAGTACGGCCTCGCCCAGCCGGGTGAGGAACGCGACGCGTACACCCGTCTCCTCCTGGAGCCGGCTGATCTTGTGCCCGATCCACGCGGGGGAAGTGTGCACCTCGGCGAGCTGCACTCCGCCGCTCGGGTCGCGCCACAACGGCTCGGCCCCCGACGGCAGCAGGCGGCGCATCATCTGGTCGGCGGTCCAGCGGACCGTGGCGACGGTGGGGATGCCCAGGCGCTGGTAGACCTCGGCGCGCCGCGGGTCGTAGATACGGGCCGCGACGTTCTCGATGGCGAACATCTCGCGGGCCACCCGGGCCGCGATGATGTTGGAGTTGTCGCCGCTGCTCACCGCCGCGAAGGCGCCGGCGTCCTCGATGCCCGCCTCGCGGAGGGTGTCCTGGTCGAAACCGACGCCGGTGACCCTGCGGCCGCCGAAACCGGAACCCAGGCGGCGGAAGGCCGTGGGGTCCTGGTCGATCACCGCGACCGTGTGCCCCTGTTGCTCCAAGTTCTGCGCGAGAGCGGCTCCCACTCGCCCGCAGCCCATGATGACGACGTGCATCGTCCCGTTACCCCGCACTCCTGGTCGCCCCACTGACCTGCACAAACACCCTGCTCACATCGTCCTTCCCGGCTCACCGGGGGAAGCATGGGCACCCGTGCCCGGTCCTGCCTCGCCCCTGTCTTCGTCCACCGTAGCGGCAACTCCGAACGCGCCATCGATCACGTCGTGCGTCCGCCTGCATTCAGGGCCCGTGCCGAGCTCCGCGCCGTGGTTCACGTGGGGGACTTGTGGCGGATACGGAAGTTTCCGCAGCCGAGGGGGGTGGTGGGTGGGCGGTGTCCTTTTCGAACGCTTACGATCCTCTGCGTGTCCAAACTGACCGACGTGCCCAAACGGATCCTGATCGGCCGGGCGCTGCGCAGCGACAAGCTGGGAGAAACACTCCTCCCCAAGCGCATCGCACTTCCCGTCTTCGCTTCCGACCCGCTCTCCTCCGTGGCGTACGCACCGGGTGAAGTCCTCCTGGTGCTCTCCATCGCGGGTGTGTCGGCGTACCACTTCAGCCCGTGGATCGCGGTCGCCGTCGTGGTGCTGATGTTCACCGTGGTCGCCTCGTACCGCCAGAACGTGCACGCGTACCCGAGCGGCGGTGGTGACTACGAGGTCGCCAACACCAACCTCGGGCCCAAGGCGGGGCTGACGGTCGCCAGCGCGCTGCTCGTCGACTACGTCCTCACGGTCGCCGTATCGATCTCGTCGGGGGTGGAGAACCTCGGTTCGGCGATCCCCTTCGTCGTCGAGAACAAGGTGATGTGCGCCATTGGCATCATCATCCTGCTGACGCTCATGAACCTGCGCGGCGTGAAGGAGTCGGGCAAGCTCTTCGCGATCCCGACGTACGTCTTCGTGGCGGGCGTCTTCATCATGATTGCCTGGGGCGCCTACCGCTCCGTCGTCATGGGCGACACCATGCACGCACCGACCTCGGACTTCGAGATCAAGCCCGAGCACCAGGGCCTGGCCGGCTTCGCCCTCGTCTTCCTGCTGTTGCGCGCCTTCTCCTCCGGCTGCGCGGCGCTCACGGGCGTCGAGGCGATCAGCAACGGTGTGCCCGCCTTCCGCAAGCCCAAGAGCAAGAACGCCGCCTCGACGCTCGCCCTGATGGGCGCCCTGGCCGTCACGATGTTCTGCGGCATCATCGGGCTCGCGATGGCCACCGACGTCAAGATGGCCGAGAACCCGGCGAAGGACCTCCTCCGCGACGGCGTCGCCGTGGGCAGTGGCTACGTCCAGGACCCGGTGATCTCGCAGGTCGCGGCCGCGGTGTTCGGCGACGGTACGTTCTTCTTCATCCTGCTCGCGGCGGCCACCGCGCTCGTTCTCTTCCTGGCCGCCAACACGGCGTACAACGGCTTCCCGCTGCTCGGCTCGATCCTCGCGCAGGACCGCTACCTGCCGCGCCAGTTGCACACCCGCGGCGACCGCCTCGCCTTCTCGAACGGCATCGTGCTGCTCGCGGGCGCGGCCATCCTGCTCGTGTGGATCTACGGCGCCGACTCGACCCGGCTCATCCAGCTCTACATCGTCGGCGTCTTCGTCTCCTTCACCCTCAGCCAGATCGGCATGGTGCGGCACTGGAACCGGCACCTGCGGACGGAGAAGGACCAGGCCACCCGCCGCCGGATGATCCGCTCCCGGGCGATCAACACGTTCGGTGCCTTCTTCACGGGCCTGGTGCTCGTCGTCGTACTGGCCACCAAGTTCACGCACGGCGCGTGGGTCGCGCTGCTCGGCATGGTGATCTTCTACGGGACGATGAGCGCGATCCGTAAGCACTACGACCGGGTCGCCGAGGAGATCGCCGCCGACGAGGGCCCCTCGGACGACAGCGTCCGGCCGTCCCGCGTCCACTCCATCGTCCTGGTCTCCAAGGTCCACAAGCCGACGCTGCGGGCCCTGGCCTTCGCCAAGCTGACGCGCTCCGACCGGCTGGAGGCGCTCAGCATCAGTGTCGACCCGGCCGAGACGAAGGCGCTCAAGGAGGAGTGGGAGCGGCGCGGCATCAATGTGCCGCTGAAGATCCTCGACTCGCCGTACCGCGAGATCACGCGCCCGATCATCGACTACGTGAAGGGGCTGCGGCGGGAGAGCCCCCGGGACGCGATCAGCGTCTACATTCCGGAGTACGTGGTCGGGCACTGGTACGAGCACCTGCTGCACAACCAGAGCGCGCTGCGGCTCAAGGGCCGGCTGCTGTTCACGCCGGGTGTGATGGTGACCTCGGTGCCGTACCAGCTCCAGTCCTCGGAGCTCGCGAAGGAGCGGGCGAAGAAGCGCCAGGAGTGGAACGCGCCCGGCGCGGTGCGGCGCGGTCCGGTGGACCGCCGCCCGAAGGAGAACAGCGGCAGCAAGCGCTGATCTCTTTCCTGACTTCACTGTGGTGAACGGCCGGACGACACCCACGTAGACTGGTGGGCTGAAGTCCGGCCGTACCCCTTTGATCCCTGGAGTCACCCCGTCATGCAGTCAGTACCCAAGGACTCAAAGGAAGCTGCGCAGCCGGCCGAACCGGCCGATTCCCTGGTCGGAACCGAGTACGAGGTCGAGGTCGGCCCGGTCGCCCACGGCGGCCACTGCATCGCCCGCACCGACGAGGGCCGGGTGCTGTTCGTACGGCACGCGCTGCCCGGCGAGAAGGTCCGCGCCCGCGTGACGGACGGCGGGGAGACCTCCCGGTACCTGCGGGCCGACGCGGTCGAGGTCATAGAGGCGTCGAAGGACCGCGTCGAGGCGCCGTGCCCGTACGCCGGACCCGGCATGTGCGGCGGCTGCGACTGGCAGCACGCCAAGCCGGGCGCGCAGCGGCGGCTCAAGGGCGAGGTCATCGCCGAGCAGCTCATGCGCCTCGCGGGCCTCACGCCGGAGGAGGCGGGCTGGGACGGCACCGTCATGCCGGCGCCCGGCGACAAGCTTCCGCAGGGCGAGGTGCCGGCGTGGCGCACGCGCGTGCAGTACGCCGTAGACGCCGAGGGCACCGCGGGTCTGCGCAAGCACCGCTCGCACGACGTACAGCCCATCGACCACTGCATGATCGCCGCACCGGGCGTCAGTGAACTCGGCATCGAGAAGCAGGACTGGCCCCAGATGGCGTCGGTCGAAGCGATCGCGGCCACGGGCTCGCACGACCGTCAGGTGGTCCTCACCCCGCGGCCGGGCGGCCGCCTCCCGCTCGTCGAACTCGACAAGCCGGTTTCCGTCCTGCGCGTGGAGGAGAAGGACGGCGGAGTGCACCGGGTGCACGGCCGCGCGTTCGTGCGCGAGCGGGCGGACGGTCGTACGTACCGCGTCGGCATGGGCGGCTTCTGGCAGGTCCACCCGCAGGGCCCGGACCTCCTGATCAAGGCCGTCATGCAGGGCCTGATGCCGCGGAAGGGCGAGTCGGCGCTGGACCTGTACTGCGGCGTGGGCCTGTTCGCGGGCGCGATCGCCGAACGCATCGGCGACAAGGGCGCGGTGCTCGGCATCGAGACGTCCAAGCGCGCGGTCGAGGACGCCCGGCACAACCTCCAGGACATGGAGTACGTACGCATCGAGCAGGGCAAGGTCGAGCAGGTGCTCCCGCGCACGGGCATCACCGAGACCGACCTGATCGTCCTGGACCCGCCGCGCGCGGGCGCGGGCAAGCAGACGGTGAAACACCTGGCCTCGCTGGGCGCCCGCCGCATCGCGTACGTCGCCTGCGACCCGGCGGCCCTGGCCCGCGACTTGGCGTACTTCGCGGAGAACGGCTACAAGGTGCGGACGCTGCGGGCGTTCGACCTGTTCCCGATGACCCACCATGTGGAGTGCGTGGCGATCCTGGAACCGGCTAAGAAAGCCCTCTGACCTGCGACTCTTGTAGCTTGTCGGTCTGCTCGACCTGTTTCCACACAGGTAACGGGTCGAGAGGACAGCCTGGCCGTTGACCTGACCTGCACGTTCAGGTTGAGTCATCGCCGCAACCAGCCAGTGACGGGCTATCTGCGTGTTTTTTGACGCTCAGTTGACGCTCGTTGATCACTGTCCCAAGACATCACCGCCAACCAGGCACGATCTCGGCGAGCGGGTCCTCAAGGGAGCGTGCGGCCGTGGCGCCCATTCGCCGGCCCGGTGTGGCAACCCGCTGCTGACACAAACCCTCAGGGGCGGTCAGCGGGGGAGTAGTCGTACCGCGGGATCCTGCCCCAAGACGCCGATACGAGCTGCTGGACGCCTTCCGAAAGGCGTCTGACGGATAGCCGCGTACGTCGTCGCGCCCTGGCAGCCCTGGTTGCAGTTGGCGACACCGCTCTTCCTGAACGTTGCACTCCGAGTGAATCAATATCTGTGCCCGTGAGGTGAGAGTTTGGCGAACCATGTAGTGAGAGTTTTTACCGTGATGAGCAAAGTGGAATCATGTAACGTGTGCAGGCCGTTGCAGCATGCTACTGTCGATCTCAGTTGCAGTTGTGGTTCCCAAACTTCAAGTGCCCCCGCTCGGCTCCTGCCGGTGGGAGCACTTTTGTATTTCCGGTTATTTTCCGGTCGGGGTAATCATCGCGGCGACACGGCGTCCGCGCAGTGCGGATTTCCGATGTACTGCCCCAAAGGAGATATGACATGGCTGCTGGTACCGTGAAGTGGTTCAATGCGGAAAAGGGCTTCGGCTTCATCGAGCAGGACGGTGGCGGCGCTGACGTGTTCGCCCACTACTCGAACATCGCCGCCCAGGGCTTCCGTGAGCTGCTCGAAGGCCAGAAGGTGAACTTCGACATCGCACAGGGCCAGAAGGGCCCGACGGCCGAGAACATCGTTCCAGCCTGACGCTGACGCACACTTTGTAGCTGGGGCCCGCATCCTTCGGGGTGCGGGCCCCAGCTGCACGCATTTCCCGCAGCGGTTTCACCTGCGGGACGACGCGGAGGAATCCGCAGTCTCACCACGCGCGGCTCTTCCTTCAGGGATGCAGGCGCATTCTGAAGAGCTGCACCGCAGTCGACGCCCGGACTTTACGTCCCCACCGCGTCACCCATTTCAGTACCTGCGCCCGCGTCAGTTCCGCCGGCCAGATCTGCTTTCTTTTACCACCGGCCCATACTTGTAATTCGGCATGCCGTTCATCGCTGCGGGAATTCCTTGATATGTGCCACATCGAGGAAGGTTCCGCCGCATGAACCGCACACGCACGAACGACTCCGCCCGCATCCGTAATGGCAGTGCCGCCGGAAAGGGCGGCAGCCGCTTCGGCTCGCCGGCGCCGCGCCGTTCCGGCGCGCCGGCCCGTTCCGGCGGTTACGGCCGCCGGCCCGCCGCAGTGCAGGGTGAGTTCGCGCTCCCCACGACGATCACCCCCGCGCTGCCTGCCGCTGCGGGCTTCGCCGATCTCGACATGCCCGAGCAGCTACTGGCAGAACTAGGCAGGCAGGGCGTGAGCGCACCGTTCCCGATCCAGGGCGCGACGCTGCCGAACTCCCTGGCGGGCCGTGACGTCCTGGGCCGCGGGCGCACCGGCTCCGGCAAGACCCTCGCCTTCGGCCTCGCCCTGCTCGCCCGCACCGCCGGACAGCGTGCTGAGCCCCGCCAGCCGCTGGGGCTGATCCTCGTCCCCACACGTGAGCTGGCGCAGCAGGTGACCGACGCGCTCACTCCGTACGCCCGCTCCGTCAGGCTGCGGCTGGCCACGGTGGTGGGCGGGATGTCGATCGGCAAGCAGGCCGGCGCGCTTCGAGGCGGGGCCGAGGTGGTCGTCGCGACCCCGGGCCGGCTCAAGGACCTCATCGACCGTGGCGACTGCCGGCTGAACCAGGTGGGCATCACGGTGCTGGACGAGGCCGACCAGATGGCTGATATGGGGTTCATGCCGCAGGTCACCGCGCTGCTCGACCAGGTGCGTCCGGAGGGGCAACGGATGCTGTTCTCCGCCACCTTGGACCGCAACGTCGACCTGCTGGTACGCCGCTACCTGACCGACCCCGTCGTGCATTCGGTCGACCCGTCGGCCGGTGCGGTCACGACGATGGAGCACCACGTCCTGCACGTCCACGGCGCCGACAAGCACGCCGCCACGACCGAGATCGCCGCCCGCGACGGCCGCGTGATCATGTTCCTGGACACCAAGCACGCCGTCGACCGGCTCACCCAGGACCTGCTCAACAGCGGGGTACGGGCCGCCGCGCTGCACGGCGGCAAGTCGCAGCCGCAGCGCACCCGCACGCTGGCGCAGTTCAAGACGGGGCACGTCAGCGTGTTGGTAGCGACCAATGTCGCGGCGCGCGGCATCCACGTCGACAACCTCGACCTCGTCGTCAACGTCGACCCGCCGACCGACCACAAGGACTACCTGCATCGCGGTGGCCGTACCGCCCGCGCCGGCGAGTCCGGCAGTGTCGTCACCCTCGTCACACCGAGCCAGCGCCGCGGCATGGTCCGCCTCATGTCGGACGCCGGAATCCGGCCGCAGACCACCCAGATCCACTCGGGCGACGAGGCCCTGAGCCGGATCACCGGCGCTCAGGCCCCGTCCGGCATCCCGGTCGTCATCACCGCACCGGTGGTCGAACGCCCCAAGCGCAGCGCCTCCTCCCGAGGCCGACGCCGCCCCGCTTCGGCAACCCGGCGCACGCCCGTACACCGGCCCGTCTTCGATGCGGCGGCCTAGAACCTTCGTGATCAGGAAGCTGACCCATCTCTGCAGGAGGCACCTTTTGACGCTGGTTCAGATGCAGCCCCGCCCAACGCGCGCCAACCCCGTGCATGGGACGGTGGCTGAGGTCATGGACGCGGCCGGACCCCAGGTCTGCGACGACATGAGCGTCGAGGTGGCGCTGTCCGTCATGGCCGCAGCCCGCACGGGCCGACTGGTCGTCTGCGACCAGGACGGCCAGTGCACCGGCCTGGTCACCCAGACCGAACTCACCGCCGTCCGCGACAACTCCGCTTACACGGACAGGGTCCGCCTGCGCGACATCCTCGGCGATCACAGGTCGTTCACCTCACCCGTGACCACTGCCTCCGAAGCCGAGCACGCGATGCGCTCCCGCCGGCTCGGTGTCCTGCCGGTCGTCGACGAGCAAGACAGCGCCCTGGGCGTCCTCGCCCTCTCCCGCTGAACCGACTCACCCCTGGTCGGGCCGTTCTCCCCTTCTCCCTGTGAGGCCACATGCGCTGCGTCATCGCCCGCTTCCCCTTCGAGCTCACCAAGAGCGGCGTGCTGGAATCGATGAAGGGCATCAAGCCCGAACGGGGCACCGGCGAGTCCGTGATCATCGGCCGCCGCCACTACCCCGTCAAGCAAGTCGGCCAGGTCATCACCCGCCAGGACCGACGTGACTTCAGCGCCGCCGAAGTCCTCCGGGCCATGACTCAGCTCGGCTTCACCTGCCGCGCCCTTCCCACGGCCGCACCCGTACGCATCCTCAGTTCGCTCCAGCGAGCTTCCGCGATGCTCGGCACCCCCGTATCCGTCTGACCGAGGAAACAGGCACGAGCCGGCACCTGAACAGCAGTGTGGGACCGACCGGCGCGCGCCGGTCGGTCCCACACTGTTTGCAATGGGTTCCCGTCGCAGTGATTGCTCAGCGGTCGGAATAGCTGAAGTCGCCCATGGTCCAGGCGCTGACGTCCTCGATCGCAGCACGGTACATCCCGCCCGTCTCCGGGATCCCCACCGTGCCCTGCAGGATCCGGGCGACATGGAAGTGCAGATGCGTAGGCGGCCCGTCCTTCTTCGCGGGGGCGTCGAAGACCGCGGAGAACTCTCCCAAGCGGTCCGAATCCGTCAGTACCTCCGAGACCCTCTGCCTCCACACTGCTTCGGGAGCCAGCCGACCGGTGATGACAGCACCACCGGTGACCACGGTCAGGGACATCTGGTTGCTCTGCCCGGATTCCACCAGGGTGGCGACGTCAACGAGCAGCTCGTCAGGCTTCGACATGAGGCAGATTATATTCACCGGCCATCCAGCTGCTTGAGCGGCGGCGCTACCGGGCAAGACGGGCGCTCGCGGTCTTGCCGCCGGAGGCCCGGGGGCACACCGCGGTGGCGCGGGCGAGGCCGTTGACCATGGGCCAGCCGAAGCCCCCGGTGCCGCCGTTCAGGTCAGGGGTGCGCATGCGCGGCGCATGCCGACTGGGGTCGTGGACGGCCACCTCGATGGTGTCGGGGTGTGCAGTCAGTTCCAGAGTGCAGCGGCCCCCGCCGTGGCGCAGGGCGTTGGTGACGAGCTCGGACACGACCAAGACCACGGTGTCTGCTGCGTCAGGGGCCAGGGCCGGCTGTCGGCCTCTGTGCCCCGCCCCTCCACCCGCCAACCCGGAAGTGCCGCAGTGCTTGACGGAGAAACTGATGGCCACCGTCGGCGCGTGGCGGCACGCTGCTGTGCGCCCGCGTCACGCCCGTGTCACGGTGCCCGCCCACGGCCTAATCGAGTCGGGGCCCGCGCCGGTTCGGTAGGCGGCCCATCCGAGGCGACGCTACCGGTCGGGCGAGCACGGGCAGCCGGGCGAGGGCGCAGAGAGTCACCGCGGGCCGACGAAAGCAGATCCTCGTCGAGGCGCTGACGCGGCAGCAGAAGCGCCAGTCTGCGGATCGCGGCACTGGCACCGGCCTGCACGACTTCCACGAACTGCTGCTCGGTCGTCGGGCCGGGATCGTCAAGGCCGGCGCAGGCCCTCGTGCTACGCCCGTCACCAGCCGGCCTGTCGGGGTGTTACCGCCGGAAGCGTGGGGTGCCCAGTGGTGGCCGGTACCCGCCGACGGTAGCCGCGGCGCAGTCGTGGCGTCACGGGAAGCCCGTCGGGCTGCGCGGCCTGCGGGTGACTTGCGCCGGACTTGGGCTTCGGTCCGACTTTCCATAGATCCGTTGAGGCGGGTTACCTCACCTTCAAGCGCGCGGAAATCTATGCCCGCCGGAGTAGACATTGAGTGGTGATGTGGTTATGGTTTCTCTCGTAGCCGAGATCGAGCAAGGCCCGGCAGAGATGCACTGCCGTGCAGCAGTACACGCAGTTCGCAGGACGGTGCGGTGGTGGAGTTCCGAAGCCAAAGTTGTTGCAGGACGGTGACGGGACTGACGGCCGGACCGGGTGGCCCGCAGTAGTCAGGGGCCGCCGTGAGTAGGGCCGCAGCTGACGCAGTGGCAGTTCAGCAGTTGCGGTTGTCGGTAGCAGCAGTGCAGTAATCAGGGTTCCTCGGTAAAGGCGTCGGCTGCGGGCGCGCGTGCCGGGAGGTTCGGCAGTGGGGTTCCAAGCCAGAGCAGATGCAGAACGGGCGACGGGGCTGGCTGCCGAAGAGTGGCGCTGCGCGAGGCCACCAGCAGTTCGCAGTATCAGCAGTGCGAGCAGTACGCAGTACCCGTTTGGTAAGTGATTGGTTCAGAGGGAAGGACGGAGGAGCCGAGGCGCCATCAGGATCGCCCGGGCGGAAGGCTTGAGCTCGGGTACCGCAGGACATCGATAGGTGGGTGGTCTCCGGTCACGCATCCGCGATCCCCGCATTCCCCGCCCTCTTCCGGGCGGGCCCGCGGAACAAGCAGGCCGGCGCAGCGCTAGGGCCGGCAGATGGTGTAGCAGTTCCTTCGGGGCCCTGGTGCCAGTACGGCACCAGGGCCCCTCCACGCGTTCCACAGAGAGGTGAGATGACAGCAGACGACTCCTACGGCCGTCTCGACGACGACGACTACCCCGCCTACACCATGGGTCGGGCCGCTGAAATGCTCGGCACCACCCAGGGCTTCCTCCGCGCCGTCGGAGAGGCCCGCCTGATCACTCCGCTCCGCTCTGCGGGCGGCCACCGCCGCTACTCCCGTTACCAGCTGCGCATCGCGGCGCGAGCCCGGGAACTCGTCGACAAGGGCACTCCCATCGAGGCCGCCTGCCGCATTGTCATCCTCGAAGACCAGCTCGAAGAAGCCCAGCGCATCAACGCCGAACATCGCCGCACCGCCGGATCATCCAACCCCCCGGCCGCGGCCTGAGATGAGTGTGCCCGCCGGTATCGGCGGGCGCCGCACGCACAGGCTTTCGTGAGCTCCAGGAGGGCCAGATCGTGACGTTCGACATCGCCCAGGGCCAGAAGGGCCCTCAGGCCGAGAACATCAACCCGGCCTGACCTTTCTGCCCTGCGGCGGATCACCGAGGGCAAGTCACGTCAGGAGGCCCGGCGCTGCTTGAGGGACCGTCGCCCACCAGGTCTTTGACTGCTCGACGGTTCTGCCGCCGGCCACCTGACAGGTCACGGGGTGGTGCGGGCGAGGCGGTTGGACATGGGTCAGACGAATCCTCCGGTGCTGCCGTTCAGGTCGCGGGTGCGCATGCGCGGCCCCTTCGGGCTGCGGTCGTGCACGGCAGACTTCGATGCTGTCCGGGTGCGCGGTCAGCTCCAGGGTGCAGGTGCCGGCACCGTGGCGCAGGGCGTTGGTGACGAGCTCCGAGACGACCAGGCACACGTTTCGGCGGCCTCGGCTGCGATCGCCGGTACGAGCTCTTCGAGGACATGCCGGGCGCTGTCGCGCGCCGGCCGCAGATGTTGAGGAGCGGGCGGTTGCGACGCTGACGCTCATCGTCTCCATCAGGGTCACCCCGGTCTCTGATCGTCCATGCCCAGCTCTGCCTGCCCGGCGTTTGTGCCCCGGCCTGCGGTGGTTAGCCCGGTGATGACCGCCTTGCGTCCTACCCATGTCGCTGTTCGAGGTGAATACCTCATCGTCGAACGCGCAGAAATCTGTGTTGGCTGGAGTAGACATTGGTCGGTGGTGTGGTTATGGTTTCTCTCGTAGCCCAGAGAGACAGCAGGGCCTGGCAGAGACGAACTGCCGGGCAGTAGTACCGCAGTTGCAGTTCGCAGGGCGGTGCGGTGGTGGAGTTTCGAAGCCAGGGTTGTTGCAGGACGGTGACGGGACTGACCACCGGACCGGGTGGCCCGCAGTGATCAGGGGCCGCCGTGAGCAGTACCGCAGTTGACGCAGTGGCAGTACCCGCAAGTGCAGTTCGTAGTACCCAGCAGTGAAGTCAGTGAGCAGCACCTCGGTGAAGGCGTCGGCTGCGGGCGCGCGCACCGGGAGGTTCGGCAGTGGGGTTCCAAGCCAGAGCAGACGCAGGACGGGCGACGGGGCTGGCTGCCGAAGAGTGGCGCTGTCGCAGGCCACTGAGCAGTTCGCATCACCAGCAGTACGCAGTAGAGCTGTACCAGCAGTACGCAGTTCCCGTTAGGTAGACAGTTGATCACCGAGGGAAGAACGGAGGAGCCGAAGCGCCATCAGGATCGCCCGGGAGGAGTCTTGAGCCCGGGTACCGCAGGACATCGATAGTGAGGTGGTCTCCGGTCAAGCAACCGCGATCCCCGCACCCCCGACGGCATCTCGGTCGGGTCTGCGGACACAGAAGGTCGGCGCAGTAACAGGGCCGGCAGATGGTGTAGCAGTTCCTTCGGGGCCCTGGTGCCATATGGCACCAGGGCCCCTCCACGCGTTTCACAGACAGTGCAATGACAGTAGACGATTCGTTCGGCCGGCTCGATGACGACCATTACCCCGCCTACGCGATGGGCCGGGCCGTCGGAATCCTCGGCACCACCCAGGGCTTCCTCCGTGCCATCGGAGAAGCCAGCCTGAACACACCGCTCCGTTCCGAGGGTGGACACCGCCGCTACTCCCGCTACCAGCTGCGCATCGCCGCCCGGGCAGCCCGGGACTCGTCGACAATGGCACCCCCGTCGAGGCTGCCTGCCGCATCGTCATCCTTGAGAACCAGCTCGAGGAAGCTCAGCGCATCAGCGCCGAACACTGCCGCGCCGCCGAATCACCCAAACCCTACGGCAGCGCCCTGAGGCGGCTGAGACCTGCAACTTTCCCAGAAGCTTACGGCCGCCGCCACGCACGCTGCCCGGGACGCAAAGCGCAGCTCGGAGGAGCAGAGGTTCAGACGCTCGTCCAGGCGTCGGAGAAGGCTGTCCGTCCAGCGGCATCGTCCGACCTGTGGTCTGCGTGCAGGACGCGCCAGGCGGTGAGCTCGAGGTCTCGGAGCCACAGTTCTCCGATGACCTGTGTCTTGAGGTCGGGAAAATGGTCGGACTCAGCGAGGGCTTGACCGATCACCTCCCCGGCCGCGACGCGCTGGGGCGGGGTCATCTCATCGACGGCCGAGAGGATTTGTCGGGCCAGGGGAGTTCCTTCTCCTGCCAGGGAACGCAGCACCAGAGCCTTGATGTTGACGGGTAGCAGGTACGCGGTGCCCGAAGACCTCCACAGGTCCGACCAGAAGCGTTCTCCTGCCTTCGTGGGGGCAGGCAGCGCGGCCAGCAGGCCGAGGAGATGGCCGGTGGCCGCATAGCCATCGGAGTGGGCAGCTGCGACGACTGCGATGCCGACGAGGCGCTCCACATCGAGATGGCCGGCTTCGAGATGCGAAGCGAGGCCCAGCTGGTGTTCCAGCTGGTGTGCGAGGGGGGCGGATACGTGGGGGCGGACCTCAGGAAGCATCGGCGATCCTTGCGCGTAGACGAGCGGAGATGCCCGTTCGGGAGCCCTGATCGTTCCCATGCCCAGCCGATCTACTCGGCTTCGGAAGGCGCAATTGACGGCAGCATCACCGGGTCCGGAGCTCATACGACGGCGAATCAGCCCGAACCCGGCGACGTGGGCGTGAGGGGTCGGGACCGACCTCCGATCATGCTGTCCGGGTGAGTCTCCTAGCATGACCGCATGGTTGCCAGCAGTGATGCCCAGGAGTCCGAGGGAGGACAGGAAGCTGTGTCCCGCGACGCCGCTGAAGTCGGATGTAGTCACGTCGCCTCAGCGCGTGGAGAACGCCGTGAAGACGGGCTGCCCTGCGGATCACAGAGTGGCGATGCAGGGAAGAAGGTTCACTCGGTTGCCGCCCTGGTGGAGCGGGCGGCCGTCCTGGCCGAACCGATCAAGCCGAGGTTGCGTGGCTGGCTCCACGCCGGAATGGTCCCCGCCGCACTGATCGCAGGCGTCGTACTCATCTGCCTGGCCCGTACGCCGCAGGCGGTTTTGGCCTGCGCCGTGTATTCGGTCACCGCCTGGCTGCTGTTCGCAACGAGCGCCATCTACCACCGCGGCACCTGGGGGCCGCTCGGCGAAGCTCTTCTACGACGCCTCGACCACGCCAACATCTTCCTGATCATCGCCGGCACTTGCACCCCCCTGGCCGTGCTCCTCCTCCAGCCGGACCAGCGGTCCGTGCTGCTGTGGATCGTGTGGGCGGGCGCGTTGGCCGGCATCGCCTTCCGGGTCCTGTGGGTCGGAGCCCCGCGCTGGCTGTACACCCCGTGTTACCTGGCCCTGGGGTGGGCACCGGTGCGCTATCTGCCCGACTTCCTGCACACCGGCGGAGCAGCCGTACTCGTCCTGATCATTGTCGGCGGTCTCCTCTACAGTGCAGGCGCGGTGGTCTACGCTCTTCAGCGGCCCGACCCCTCACCCCGCTGGTTCGGCTTCCACGAGGTCTTCCACGCACTGACCGTGGCGGGCTTCACCGCGCACCACATCGCCATCTCCCTGACCACCTACTGACCGCGACAGCATTCTGGCTCGCGCTGCTGTGGTGGTCCTGGTCGGGCGCGTCGACCTCGTCCTACGCGGCCTGCGCCGCCCGGCCAGGGTCGGCCGAAGCGGGCTACCGGAACAGCCCTCGAGTCATCGCCCAGGAGTGGTCCGCCCCGTCTGTGACGGTGCGGAGGCGTCGGTGAGGTCGGCGCCGGTGTCGGCGTTCCGCCGGGAGTGGTCGACGCCGTGCCAGTCCAGGCACATGACAGTCGCGTCGTCCTGCAGGTGGCCGTCGTTGGCGTCGACGATCGCCGCGATGAGGGTGCGGGCGGCCTCGCGGGGATGCAGCGCGCGAGTGCGGACGATCAGGTCCGGCAGCTCAAGGGCGTTGGCGTTGCGTTCCAGCATGCCGTCGGTCAGCATCACCAGCCGGTCGCCCGGTCGCAGGTCCAGTGACTGGACCCGGTAGGTGTGAGGGGCATGGAAGCCGAACGGCATATCGACCTTCGGAGTGATCTCCCGCACCTGTCCGTTCCGCATGCGCAGTGGCCAGGGGTGCCCGGCGTTGACGAACTCGGTCTTGCCGTCGATCAGGCTGATGCGCAGGAGCTGGCCGGTGACGTAGCTCTGGCGGCCGTGCTCCCGCATGGCCTGGTCGGCCTGGCGGGCCTGCTCGGCCAGGTCGCCACCGGCCCGCCGTGCCCGGCGCAGGGCGCCCACCGCAAGAGTGGCCAGCAGCGCGGCCTCGACATCGTGCCCCATGGCATCGGTGACGGAGAGCTGGACCGTGTCCCGGTCGATCACGTAGTCGAAGGTGTCACCCCCGACATGGTCGGCCGGCTCCAGCGCCCCGGCGACCGCGAACTGCGCCGCCTCACAGGCCAGCGACGCGGGGAGCAAACGGTGCTGGATCTCCGCGGCCAGGCTCAGTGGGGTGGTACGGCGGCCCCACTGGTACACGTCGGTGTAGGACCGGTTCGCGATGACGATGTACGCCAGGGCGTGCGCGGTCTCGCC
This sequence comes from Streptomyces sp. NPDC055287, assembly GCF_053646035.1. Taxonomy (NCBI): domain Bacteria; kingdom Bacillati; phylum Actinomycetota; class Actinomycetes; order Kitasatosporales; family Streptomycetaceae; genus Streptomyces; species Streptomyces sp. NPDC055287. Next base: position 169,464 of record NZ_JBSHNE010000001.1, read on the forward strand.
GATTTCCCGCATCACCTCCGCGTTCGGCGCCGCGGCCAGGAACAGTTCGAGGAGTCCGATGGCGTCCCCGCGGTTGGTCACCGGGGCGACGACCCGCACCAGCGCGCCCTCGCCCTTGTCCTCCACGCTCGGCCGCTGGGTGCGGATCACGTCGTCGTACAGGGTGCCCCGCAGTGTGATGCGCCGGGCGGGTTCCTCGGTATCGACGCTGCCCGCCGCCCCCAGCCGTACGACCGAGCCGCCGGTGAAGTCGGTGATGAGGAACGACACCGACGCGGCCCCGAGGCGTTCCTTGAGCATGCGCGCGACCACGTCGAGCGACTCCACGGGCGCCGAGGTCTCCGCCGCGGCCAGCGTCCCGGCCAAGGTCATCGCCTTGCCCCGGTCACCCCCGTTCTCGGGAGCACGAGTGGTCGGCTCGCTGTCCTCATCAGGCCCGCGCACGGTCACTCCTCGCTCGCTGGTGCTCAGGGCTCCGTCCCAGGTGTGAGAGGGGCCGGCGCCAAGCCCGGTGCCGGGCAGATGTCATTGCATCACATGGCCTCTGCACGGGTGCGTCTGTCGGCCAACGATCGTCGAACGGCCCGGCCACCGGGGTGTGGAACGCCCGGGCTCGCAGTCACCCGGCCCACCAAGGTTCATGCCACGCCGGCACCGGAGGCGTGGTGCTTGCTGGTGTTGCGCTACCAGCAGGCCCGTGATCGCCCGGACGTCGTTGGGGCGATTCAGGCCGGTTCATGCCGAGCGCTGCGACGTCAGTGGAGAAGCGGTCACAGCCCGGCAGCAGGCCGCGCTGCTGGGCCTCGCAGAGGACCGTAACCGGGTCGACTGGCTGTGTCAGTTTTTGCGGGCTCTGACTCTCCACAGTCGCCCAATGAATCAGGGACACAGTCGGCGTCGAGCCGGGCACGGTGCAGCTGACGGCCGCGTGGTTCCAGCAAGGCTTCTCGTCATCGTCATCATCTCCGGGCCGGAGGCGGCGCTCCCTTCGTCTCCGTACGCATCATCCCGCAGCCGCCAGCACATCAGCTCTAGGAGCAGTAGCGTGACGGTCACGAGCACCAGAGGCGTGCACCGCCGGGTGCAGCAACTCGGCGAGGCGAGATAGGGCGTCGGCCATGACGCTCGCTTGACGCTCTGAGCGCCCGACGTACTGGATGTACGACCCGCAGAACGCTTCTGACCTGGTGTTTCTTGCGGTTCGAATCGGGGTGACATCTTTTCGATAACGCACCACGTGGAGTGCGTGGCGATCCTGGAGCCGGTCAAGAAGGACGACTGACCTGTGCTTTCTCGGTGGGCGTAGTGGGCGTCAAGAGCGAGGCCTTGACGCCCATTCGACGCTCGTTCTGACAGGTACGGAGATCGGGATGTCGGTGGCCTGTTTCTCCGCCTCGGGGATCTGGGTCCGGACATTCCGCAGGCCATCCCGTTCGTGTCGCTGTTGGGCCGAACGGGTGAGGCGCGGGAAGATGGCCGGATGCAGATACAGCACGTGAGCGGAGTGGTCCGGTGAGCAGGTACGACGTCACCGACGAACAGTGGGCCGGGCTCGCTCAAGTAGTGCCACTGCGCAGCAGGAACGAGTGGCCCTCCAGAGTCGATCACCGCGCGATGCCTGAGGAAGAGGCCGTCGAGCAGCGGCGGATGATCGTGCTGCGCGTGCAGGTGTTCTCCGACGCGCGGGAGGTCGCCGAGTACCTGATCGCGCACGTACCGGTGCTTCTGGACCTGACCGCGGCGGACACCGATGTGGCCAAGCGCATCCTTGACTTCAGCAGTGGCGTCGTCTTCGGGCTCGGCAGCGGCATGCACCGGGTCGACCGGAACGTCTTCCTGTTGTCGCCCGCAGGCATGGAGGTCGAGGGGGCGGAAGCGGCCGCCGTCCCTCAAACGTAGGAAGGTCCGGCAGGCGTAACGGTTTGTCTGGGGAAGTGCCGCGTACCGTCCGGCCATGACTGTGGTTTCACCGGGGACGCGCCCCGGACCTCCGGCCCACGACCGTGGCATTCCCACGGTCACCGAACTGCGGCTCTCGGCCTTCAGATCACACCGCGGCGCCGTGTTCCCGCTGGCCCCCGTGACGCTGTTCGCGGGCGCCAGCGGCAGTGGCAAGTCGAGCGTCCTGGAAGTGTACGAAGCGCTGGCCCGCCTCGCCGGGGGCGCCGAGCTGGGCTCCGTGTTCCGCGACCCGGGGGGATGCGTGCCGGAGCGGGCGGAGCCGGACGCCCAGGGCAGGCGGGGCTTCAGGATCGGCTGCACCGTCGAGGGTCCCACCGGTTCCGTGCGCCTCGATCTCGCCGTACAGGCCGAACCCGAACTGCGCGTCGTCGGGGAGCGGCTGACCTGCGACGGGCAGACGCTGCTGACCACGGCGCTGCGCGATCCGGGGCGCCGCTCCGTCCAGGCGGCCTGGCACACGGCCGGCACCGCGCCCGTGACGCGTGCCCCACTGCCCGACGACGTACTGGGTACGGCGCTGCTGCCGCTGCGCGTGGCGGGCAGGACGGCGGGGCAGTTGAAGGTACTGGCGGCCGCGGAGCAGATGATTCTCGCGCTGCGTTCGGTGTTCGCGTGCGATCCGCAGCCTCCGCGCATGCGGGAGCCGGTGGCACCGGGCGATGCCCGACTGCGGCGCGGCTGCGACAACCTCGCGGAGGTGCTCCGGCGTACGCACCACCAGTGCGCGAAGCGCCATGCGCGGCTGGCGGCGATGGTGCGGTCGGGGTGCGCGGGGCCGGTGGAGGGGCTGACCGTGGAGGAGCTGGCGGACGGGAGGGTACGGGCGCTGGTGGGCCGGGGCGGTCCGTCGGCCACCCCCGTGGGGCGGCTCGGGGACGGCGAGCTGCGGTATCTGGCGCTCGCGCTGGTCCTGCTGACCGGGCCGGGCGTACTGGCGGTGGACACCGTCGCCGAAGTGCCCGCCGCGATGCAGGCGTTGACGGTCCTGGCGGACGGCTTCGACCGCTCCCTGGACGGTCGGCAGACGCGGGAGCTGGTGGCGTTGGCGGCCTCCATCTGCGCGGAGCAGCACATCCGGCTGGTGGGGACGGTCACGGACACCTCCGCCTCGTACGCGCGTGAAGCGGACGGGGTGACGGTGGTAGACCTGGGGCCGTGACGGAACTCGATGTAGCGGGACTGCAGCGGCGGCTGGCCGAATTCGCGGCGGCGCGGGGCTGGGAGCCGTACCACACGCCGAAGAACCTGGCCGTGGCGCTGAGTGTGGAGGCCTCGGAGTTGGTGGAGATCTTCCAGTGGCTGACGCCCGAGCAGTCGGCGCGCGTGATGGAGGATCCGGAGTCGGCGCACCGGGTGGCGGACGAGGTCGCCGATGTCCTCGCGTACTTGTTGCAGTTCAGTGAGGTGCTCGGGATCGATGTGCTGGCGGCGCTGGCGGCCAAGATCGACCGGAATGAGCTGCGCTTCCCGGTGCCGGAAAGCAAGGATCGTCACTCTTCGGAGTGATGGAATTATCCAAAACCGCAATTCTGTCCACAGATTTCGCCATAGCCCTGGCTTTCCGGGCCCCACACCCTCACTCTGGGTAGTGGACGGGAGAACGGTACGCGAAAGATGCGGGCCATGGTGAGGACGGGGGCGGCGCATGGACGCGGTGAGGCTCATCGGGCAGAGCAGGCACGCACTCGCGCGGAGCCGGGCGGCGCGGGACATCCTGGCGGAGGCCTGGCAGGCGCAGGCACTGACTCAGGCGATCGGCGGACACTTGGCGCTGACCGGTCCGGCGGAGCTGAGAGGCGAGGCGCGGGGGCTGAGTGAGACGGGCGGGCGGGGCTGCGGGGTGCTCGACATCCCGGCGCTGTGGGCGGGAGGGGCGGACGATGCCGGAAGTTCGCCGCCGGACGCCCGGCCCCGGGCCGCGCAGCTTTCCCAGGTGGCGGACGCGCGGGTGGCGTTGATCGGGCTGAGCGGGCTTCTGGGGGAGGTGGGGATCGCGCTCGTAGGGGTCGCGTGCGCCACCGACGAGGAAGCCCTCTACTGGCAGTGCATCGAGGGCATCGACGCCGCCGACGAGTCGAGTGACCGGGTGCGCGGGATATTACGCCGGCTCACGATACGGGAGCAGGACAGACAGCGCAGCGCTGCCCGGGACTCGGCGGCGGGGTCGTTATGACGCCGTCAGCCGCCGCCGACGCCGCCGCCCGCGGTGGTCGGCGGCCGGTCGACGTTGGACTGGAGATCGGCGCCGAGCTGCGAGAGGTCGGCGTTCAGCGACGCCATCAGATCCTCCATCTGCTGGAGCAGTCCCTTGGGCGCTCCCGCCTCGGCCTCTCGTTCCCGCTCCGCTTCCGCCAACCGGTCCTGGGCTGGTTGGTTCTGCACGGGGTGAGTGGGTTCGGGCTCTTGAGGTAGGGGCTGTTCTGGCGCGGCTTCCTGGGACATGGCGGCCTCCTCGGCCTTGGCCCTCCCCGCGGGGGAGAGCCGTGCTGCGTACGGCGCGCCGGCAGCGGCCGCCGGCACGAGGGCCGGGCGGTCCGGCTCCGCCCGAGCCAACGATCTCTCCGGGTGCCGGTCACTGGAAAGGCTGTGCGCGGGCCGCCCGGACGCCGGAGGTTCACCCGACCGTGCGGGCTCGGGGCGGATGCGGGAGGTGGAGTTGACGGCACTCCCACGGTGCAGGATGGAGGCATGGATCTTCGAATTTTTACTGAGCCCCAGCAAGGTGCGAGCTACGACACCCTGCTCACCGTCGCCAAGGCCACCGAGGACCTCGGTTTCGACGCCTTCTACCGCTCGGACCACTATCTGCGCATGGGGTCGGGCGACGGCCTCCCGGGGCCGACCGACGCCTGGATCACGCTGGCCGGACTCGCCCGCGAGACCAAGCGGATCCGGCTCGGCACGCTGATGACCGCGGGCACCTTCCGGCTGCCCGGGGTGCTGGCCATCCAGGTCGCGCAGGTCGACCAGATGTCGGGCGGCCGGGTCGAACTGGGTCTGGGGGCGGGCTGGTTCGAGGAGGAGCACCGGGCGTACGGCATCCCGTTCCCCAAGGAGAAGTTCGGCCGGCTCGAGGAACAGCTGGCCATCGTCACCGGGCTGTGGGCCACGGAGACCGGCAAGACCTTCAGCTACGACGGTACGTATTACCAGCTGACGGACTCGCCCGCGCTGCCCAAGCCGGCGCAGGCGAAGGTGCCCGTACTGGTGGGCGGGCACGGCACCACCCGTACGCCGCGGCTGGCCGCGCAGTACGCCGACGAGTTCAACATTCCGTTCGCCTCGCTGGAGGACACCGAGCGGCAGTTCGGGCGGGTCAGGGCGGCGGCGGAGAAGGCCGGGCGCAGGGCGGACGACCTGGTGTACTCCAACGCGCTGGTGGCGTGCGTCGGCAAGGACGACGCCGAGGTGGCACGCCGGGCGGCGGCCATCGGACGGGAGGTGGAAGAGCTCAAGGCGAACGGGCTGGCGGGTTCGCCGGCCGAGGTGGTCGACAAGATCGGCCAGTACGCCGCGATCGGCGCGTCGCGGATCTACCTCCAGATCCTGGACCTGGACGATCTCGAACACCTGGAGCTGATCTCCTCGCAGGTCCAGTCGCAGCTGAGCTGAACTGAGGGATCCCCTGACGAGTGCCTGACGAATGACCGACCGGTGCCCGATGAGGGTCCGCGAGGTCCCCACGAGAATCCGCGAGGTCTCAGGAGGCCCACAGGTCCCGTGAGGTCCCGCGAGGTCCCACGAGGTCCGACGAGTAGAGGAGTCCTGCCGTGAAGCCCGTACGTCCGCTTGCCGCCGCGATCGGGGTCGGCGCATCGAGGCCCGTCGTCCTCGACGGCGGGCTGTCCAACCAGCTGGAGGCGCAGGGCTGCGACTTGTCCGACGCGCTCTGGTCGGCCCGGCTGCTCGCCGACGGGCCGCAGCAGATCGAGGCGGCGCACGCGGCCTATGTCCGGGCGGGCGCGCAGGTGCTGATCACTGCCAGTTACCAGGCGACGTTCGAGGGCCTCGCGCGGCGGGGCGTCGGCCGGGCCGAGGCCGCGGAGCTGCTGGCCCGCAGCGTCGAACTGGCGCGTGCGGCGGGGAAGTCGGTGGACCGGGAGGTCTGGGTGGCGGCCTCGGTCGGGCCGTACGGGGCGATGCTCGCCGACGGCAGCGAGTACCGGGGGAGGTACGGGCTATCGGTGCGCGAGCTGGAGCGGTTCCACCGGCCGCGCGTGGAAGCGCTCGTCGCGGCGGCGCCCGACGTACTGGCACTGGAGACGGTGCCGGACGCCGACGAGGCCGAGGCGCTGCTGCGGGCCGTCGAGGGGAGCGGGGCGCCGGTCTGGCTCTCGTACAGCGTCTCGGGCGCACTGACGCGGGCCGGCCAGCCGCTGGACGCGGCCTTCGCTCTCGCGGCGGGCAACGACCAGGTGATCGCCGTCGGGATCAACTGCTGCGAGCCGCGTGACGCGGACGCGGCGGTGGACCTCGCCGCTTCGGTGACCGGGAAACCGGTCGTCGTGTATCCGAACAGTGGTGAGCGGTGGGACGCGCAGGAGCGGCGGTGGCGCGGCGGGGGCACGTACGACCCGGGGCGGGTGCGCGCATGGCGGGCGTCGGGGGCCCGGCTGGTGGGCGGCTGCTGCCGGGTGGGGCCCGCCGATGTCGCGGAGCTGGCGAGACTGGTCGGACCGGCTGCTTAAACCCCTGGTCCGGGACGGGCCGGGCCGACGATACTCGGACGTGTGTTCCTGACGATCAGTACTACCGGCAACCAGGAGCGTCCCGCGACCGACCTCGGTTTTCTGCTGCACAAGCACCCCGACAAGGCGCAGACGTTCACCACCTCCCACGGCACGGCGCACGTCCTCTACCCCGAGGCGTCCGACGAGCGGTGCACGGCCGCGCTCCTGCTGGAGGTGGATCCGGTGGCGCTCGTGCGGCGCGGCAAAGGCAAGGGGCGCGGTGGCTCACCCGATTCCGCGCTCGCGCAGTACGTCAATGACCGACCGTACGCCGCCTCGTCGCTGCTGGCCGTCGCCCTGAGCACGGTCTTCAAGAGCGCTCTGCAGGGCGTGTGCAACGCGCGCCCCGAGCGCGCCGCGGCCGCCCTGCCGCTGCGCGTCGAGGTGCCCGCACTGCCCGCCCGGGGCGGCGCCGAGCTGGTGACGAAGCTGTTCGCGCCGCTGGGATGGACGACGGTGCGTGCGGAGCCTGTGCCGCTGGACGAGCAGTTCCCGGAGTGGGGCGACGCGCGGTACGTACAACTCGTGCTGGAGGGCGAGCTGCGGCTCTCCGACGCGCTGCGCCAGCTGTACGTCCTGCTGCCGGTGCTGGACGACGCGAAGCACTACTGGGTCGCGCCCGACGAAGTGGACAAGCTGCTGCGGGCGGGTGAGGGCTGGCTGGCCGAGCACCCCGAGCAGAAGCTCATCACCAGCCGGTACCTGTCGCGTCGCTGGAGCCTCACCCGGCAGGCCATGGAGCGTCTCGAGCTGGTCCGACTCGCCGAGGCCGACGACCTGGAGGTCGAGGAGGTCGACAACGCCGTCGACGAGACGACGGACACCGAGGAGCGGCCCGTGCCGCTCGCAGTGCGGCGCCGGGACGCGATCCTCGAGGCGCTGGGGGCGGCCGGGGCGAGGCGGGTGCTCGACCTGGGCTGCGGACAGGGGCAGCTGGTGCAGGCGCTGCTCAAGGACGTGAAGTTCACCGAGATCGTGGGCGTGGACGTGTCCATACGCGCGCTCACCGTCGCCTCGCGGCGGCTCAAGCTCGACCGGATGGGCGAGCGTCAGGCCGATCGCGTGAAGCTGCTGCAGGGCTCGCTCACCTATACGGACAAGCGGCTCACCGGGTACGACGCCGCCGTGCTCAGCGAGGTCATCGAGCACCTCGACCTGCCGCGGCTGCCGGCCCTGGAGTACGCCGTGTTCGGCTCGGCGCGGCCGCGGACCGTCCTCGTGACGACGCCGAACGTCGAGTACAACGTGCGCTGGGAGTCCCTGCCCGCCGGGCACGTACGGCACGGCGACCACCGCTTCGAGTGGACGCGCGCGGAGTTCCGCGACTGGGCCGGGCGCGTGGCGGAACGGCACGGTTACGGCGTCACGTTCGTGGCCGTCGGGCCCGAGGACCCGGAAGTGGGCCCGCCCACCCAGATGGCTGTGTTCACCAGGACCGCGCAGGACAAGAAGGAGGCGAAAGCCGCATGAGCACCACCACCCGCACGCTTCCCGTCACCGACCTGTCCCTCGTGGTCCTGGTCGGTGCCACCGGATCCGGCAAGTCCACTTTCGCCCACCGGCACTTCAGGCCCACCGAGGTCATCTCCTCCGACTTCTGCCGCGGCCTGGTCGCCGACGACGAGAACGACCAGAGCGCGAGCCGTGACGCCTTCGACGTCCTGCACTACATCGCCGGCAAGCGGCTGGAGGCCGGCCGGCTCACCGTCGTCGACGCGACCAATGTGCAGCCGGAGAGCAGGAAGCAGCTCGTCCAGCTGGCCAGGAAGTACGACGTACTGCCGATCGCGATCGTCCTCGACCTCCCGGAAGAGGTGTGCGCGGAGCGCAACGCCGTACGTCCCGACCGGGCCGGGATGCCCCGCCACGTCATCCAGCGCCACCGGCGCGAACTGCGCCGTTCGCTGCGGAGCCTGGAGCGCGAGGGCTTCCGCAAGGTGCACATCCTGCGCAGCGTGGAGGAGGTCGACGCGGCCGAAGTCGTGCTGGAGCGCCGCTACAACGACCTCACTCACCTCACCGGTCCCTTCGACATCATCGGTGACATCCACGGCTGCCGTTCCGAGCTGGAGACCCTGCTCGGCAAGCTCGGTTACGTCGACGGGAAGCACCCCGAGGGGCGTACGGCCGTCTTCGTCGGCGACCTCGTGGACCGTGGTCCCGACAGCCCCGGCGTGCTGCGCCGGGTGATGGGCATGGTCGCGTCCGGCGACGCGCTGTGCGTTCCCGGGAACCACGAGAACAAGCTCGGCCGTTACCTCAAGGGCCGCAACGTCCAGCACACGCACGGCCTCGCCGAGACCATCGAGCAGCTGGAGAAGGAGGACGACACCTTCAAGCAGCAGGTGCGCGAGTTCATCGACGGCCTCGTCAGCCACTACGTCCTCGACGGCGGCAACCTCGTGGTGTGCCACGCGGGGCTGCCCGAGAAGTACCACGGCCGCACCTCCGGCCGGGTCCGCTCGCACGCGCTGTACGGCGACACGACCGGCGAGACCGACGAGTTCGGCCTGCCCGTGCGCTACCCCTGGGCCGAGGACTACCGCGGCCGCGCCGCCGTCGTCTACGGCCACACGCCCGTGCCCAACACCTCCTGGATCAACAACACCATCTGCCTGGACACCGGCGCGGTCTTCGGCGGAAAGATGACGGCGCTGCGCTGGCCGGAGCGCGAGCTCGTCGACGTACCGGCCGAGAAGGTCTGGTACGAGCCCGCCAAGCCGCTCACCACCGAGGCGCCCGGCGGTCACGACGGGCGCCCACTGGACCTGGCCGACGTGCACGGACGAAGGGTCGTCGAGACGCGGCACATGGGCCGGGTCGCCGTACGCGAGGAGAACGCGGCCGCGGCGCTCGAAGTGATGAGCCGCTTCGCCGTCGACCCGCGTCTGCTCGCCTACCTGCCGCCGACGATGTCCCCGACCGGCACGTCGCACATCGACGGCTACCTGGAGCACCCCGCCGAGGCCTTCGCGACGTACAAGGCGGACGGTGTCGCGAGGGTCGTGTGCGAGGAGAAGCACATGGGTTCGCGGGCCGTGGCGCTGGTCTGCCGCGACGCGGACGTGGCGCGCGAGCGCTTCGGTGTGGACGGCCCGACCGGCGTGATCCACACCCGCACCGGCCGGCCCTTCTTCGACGACGAGACGATCACCGAACTGATCCTCCACCGGCTGCGCACCGCCGTCACCGAGGCGGGCCTCTGGGACGAGCTCGGGACCGACTGGCTGCTGCTCGACGCCGAGCTGATGCCCTGGTCGCTCAAGGCATCGGGGCTGCTGCGTCATCAGTACGCCGCCGTGGGCGCCGCGGCGCGCGCGGTCTTCCCCGGCGCCGTCGCGGCGCTCGAAGGAGCGGCCGCCCGTGGCGTCGAGGTGCGGGGGCTGCTGGCGACGCAGCGCGAACGGGCCGCCGACGCGGCCGCGTTCACGGACGCGTACCGCCGCTACTGCTGGCCGACCGAAGGGCTGGAGGGAGTGCGGCTGGCACCGTTCCAGCTGCTCGCCGTCCAGGGGCGTTCGCTCGCGGGCGTACCGCACGACGAGCAGCTGGCCTGGCTGGACCGCCTGGTCGAGCACGACCCGACCGCGCTTCTCCAGACCACCCGCAGGCTGATCGTGGACACCGGCGACCCGGCGTCCGTCCAGTCCGGAATCGACTGGTGGCTGGAGATGACCAGCCGCGGCGGCGAGGGCATGGTCGTCAAGCCGGTCGAGGCGCTCGTACGGGACGGGAAGAACCGGCTCGTGCAGCCGGGCATCAAGGTGCGCGGCCGCGAGTACCTGCGGATCATCTACGGTCCCGAGTACACGCGCCCGGAGCAGCTCGAGAAGCTGCGCAACCGCTTCCTCGGCCACAAGCGTTCGCTCGCCCTGCGCGAGTACGCGCTGGGGCTCGAGGCGCTGGACCGGCTGGCCGAGGGGGAGCCGCTGTGGCGGATCCACGAGGCGGTGTTCGCGGTCCTGGCGCTGGAGTCGGAGCCGGTCGACCCACGGCTCTGAGCGCTTCGAACGCGGTTCAGAGGCCTCCGGCCCGCGGTTCTGATGCCTCTGACCCGCGGCTCTCAGGCGTCCTACCCGCGGCTCTGAAGTCGGCCCCCGCTCTGAGGCGTCGCCCCCGGCCCTGACGCCGTCGGCGCCTCGCTCCGACGCCGCCGGCCTCGGCTCCGACCCCGTCGGCGCTCGCCGGTGACCCCGGCGGTGACCCCGTCCGCCGTCGCCGCCCCCGGTGCGAAAGGTGATCCCTTCGCACCGGGGGCGCCATACGCACGCGCGTGCGGCCGCGCTCGGCCAGGATGGAGTAATGGGATTCCATGTCGATTCCGAGACCGGGCGGCTGCGCCGCGTCATCCTCCACCGACCGGACCTGGAGCTGAAGCGCCTCACACCCGGCAACAAGGACGCGCTGCTCTTCGACGACGTGCTGTGGGTGCGCCGCGCGCGCCAGGAGCACGACGGATTCGCCGACGTCCTGCGCGACCGGGGCGTCGAGGTGCACCTCTTCGGCGATCTGCTGCGCGAGTCGCTGGAGATCCCGGAGGCCAGGAACCTCGTCCTGGACCGGGTCTTCGACGAGAAGGAGTACGGGCCGCTCGCCACCGGACATCTGCGCCAGGCCTTCGACGACCTGCCCGTGGCCGACCTGGTCGAGGCGCTCGTCGGCGGCGTGACGAAGCGCGAGTTCCTGGGCCGGCACCCCGAGCCGACCTCCGTCCGCTTCCACGTCATGGACCTGGACGACTTCCTGATCGAGCCGCTGCCGAACCATCTGTTCACCCGGGACACCTCGGCCTGGATCTACGACGGCGTGTCCATCAACGCGATGCGCTGGCCGGCCCGGCAGCGCGAGACCGTCCACTTCGAGGCGATCTACAAGCACCATCCGCTCTTCAAGAGCCCGGAGGCCGGTGCGTTCCACCACTGGTCGGAGGGTCAGCACGACTACCCCTCCACCATCGAGGGCGGCGACGTCCTGGTCATCGGCAACGGCGCCGTCCTGATCGGGATGAGCGAGCGCACCACCCCGCAGGCCGTGGAAATGCTTGCCCGCGGGCTCTTCGAAGCGGGCTCGGCGACCACGATCGTGGCGCTGGACATGCCGAAGCACCGGGCGTTCATGCACCTCGACACGGTGATGACCATGGTCGACGGCGACACCTTCACGCAGTACGCCGGGCTTGGCATGCTCCGCTCCTACACCATCGAACCGGGCGTCGGCGACCGCGTGTTGAAGGTCACCGACCATCCGCCGGAGCACATGCACCGGGCCATCGCCGCCGCACTGGGCCTGGACAGCATCCGGGTTCTGACGCCCACCCAGGACGTGCACGCGGCGCAGCGGGAGCAGTGGGATGACGGCTGCAACGTGCTGGCGGTCGAGCCCGGCGTCGTCGTGGCCTACGAGCGCAATGTCACGACCAACACCCACCTGCGCAAGCTGGGCATCGAGGTCATCGAGATCCGGGGCAGCGAACTGGGCCGGGGACGGGGAGGCCCCCGCTGTATGAGCTGCCCGGTCGAACGCGACGCTGTATAGTGATGCGCTCTTCTGTATATACTTCCAATGCCCTCGCTTCCGCGACCGACCCAGGAGCAGCCACCATGGCGACAGACCTCGCAGGCCGCCACCTCCTCAAGGAGCTGGACTTCACCGCCGAGGAGTTCCGCGGCCTGATCGACCTCGCCGCCGAGCTCAAGGCGGCCAAGAAGGCCGGCGCCGAGGTCCAGCGGCTGCGCGGCAGGAACATCGCGCTGATCTTCGAGAAGACCTCCACCCGTACGCGCTGCTCCTTCGAGGTCGCCGCCGCCGACCAGGGCGCCTCGACGACGTACCTCGACCCCTCCGGTTCGCAGATGGGGCACAAGGAGTCGGTGAAGGACACGGCGCGGGTGCTGGGCCGGATGTTCGACGGCATCGAGTACCGGGGAGACAGTCAGGCCGCCGTCGAGGAGCTGGCGGCGTACGCCGGCGTGCCCGTCTTCAACGGGCTCACCGACGACTGGCACCCCACGCAGATGCTCGCGGACGTACTCACCATGACCGAGCACTGCGCCAAGCCCCTGGAGCAGATCGCCTTCGCCTACCTCGGCGACGCACGGTTCAACATGGGCAACTCCTACCTGGTCACCGGCGCCCTGCTCGGCATGGACGTACGCATCGTCGCGCCCAGGGCCTACTGGCCGGCCGAAGAGATCGTCGCGCAGGCCCGAAAGGCCGCCGAGCTGAGCGGCGCGCGCGTCACCCTCACCGAGGACGTCGCCGAGGGCGTCCTGGGCGCCGACTTCGTCGCCACCGACGTCTGGGTGTCCATGGGGGAGTCGAAGGAGGTGTGGGCCGAGCGCATCGAGGCCCTCCGTCCGTACGCCGTGACCATGGACGTACTGCGCGCGACCGGGAACGCGGACGTGAAGTTCCTGCACTGCCTGCCGGCCTTCCACGACCTCGGCACCGAGGTCGGCCGCGAGATCCATGAGCAGTACGGCCTCACCGAGCTGGAGGTCACCGACGAGGTCTTCGAATCGGCGCACTCGATCGTCTTCGACGAGGCCGAGAACCGCATGCACACGATCAAGGCCGTGCTCGTCGCGACCATGGCGGGCGCCGCCTAGTCGGCCTGGCAGGCGTCCCGCTGCCGTTCCTGCTGCCGCCCCCGCCCCCGCGCTGCCGTCCCCCTCAGCACGGGGCGGCGGGCGGAGCGGGCAGCGTGAACCAGACCGCCTTGCCGCGCTCGGTACGGCGGTGCCCGCAGGCGGAGCTGAGCGCACGGATGAGGAGCAGCCCCCGGCCGTGCTCCTGCCAGGGATCGGGCGGCTGGTGGTCGCCCGCAGAGTCCAGGTCGCCCGGCGGCGCCGGGTCGGGATCGTGCACCTCCACCTGGCAGCCGGTCGGCCGCAGCTCGACCACGAGTTCGATGGGATGCCCGCCGTTCGTGTGCTCCACGGCGTTCGCCACCAGCTCAGCGGTGAGCAGCTCGGCCGTGTCGGGGTCCGCGCGGAACCCGGCTGCCGGGATGTGCGCGAGTACCGCACGGATCAGGGCACGGGCGATCGGCACTGCCGCGGTGGAGTGCGGCAGCAGGGCGCGCCACGGGCCGGGATGTGCGGCTTCCGATTCCAGCACGGCGTACTGCTCCTTTCTGGGAGCAAGCGGTCATTCGTTCAACCATACGAAGTGCGACGACATTGCGCGCAGGGGCGCCCGGCCGCACGGCTCGGGACGTCGGTCACGGAAGCGCGGGACCATCGTCAGGTATCGCGCTGTCGTGACGACAGTCACGCATCGGTGATACCTTCGACGGGCAGGCACCAGCCGCACGGCTGAAGGAGGCCCCGCCCCGATGAGCCCCTTTCCCAGCTCAGCACCGCGCACCCAGCACTGGCACCACCTGCGGCTGACCGTCGAGGACGGCGTCGCCACCGTCACCCTGGCCCAACCGGAGAAACTCAACGCGCTCACCTTCGGCGCGTACGCCGATCTGCGCGACCTCCTCGCCGAGCTGGCCCGCGAGCGCTCCGTGCGCGCGCTGGTCCTCGCGGGCGAGGGGCGCGGCTTCTGCTCGGGCGGCGACGTCGACGAGATCATCGGCGCCACCCTCGGCATGGACACCGCACAGCTCCTCGACTTCAACCGGATGACCGGGCAGGTCGTACGGGCGCTGCGCGAATGCCCCTTCCCAGTGATCGCCGCCGTGCACGGCGTGGCCGCCGGCGCGGGCGCCGTCCTCGCCCTCGCCGCCGACTTCCGGGTCGCGGACCCCTCCGCCCGCTTCGCCTTCCTCTTCACCAGGGTCGGCCTCTCGGGCGGCGACATGGGGGCGGCGTATCTGCTGCCGCGTGTCGTCGGGCTCGGGCACGCGACCAGGCTGCTGATGCTCGGCGATCCGGTGCGCGCGCCCGAGGCGGAGCGCATCGGCCTGATCAGCGAACTGACCGACGAGGGACAGGCCGACGCCCGCGCCGCCGAGCTGGCCCGACGCCTCGCCGACGGCCCGGCCCTGGCGTACGCGCAGACGAAGGCGCTGCTCACCGCCGAGCTGGACATGCCGCTCGCCGCCGCGGTCGAACTGGACGCAGCGACGCAGGCGTTGCTGATGAACGGCGACGACTACGCCGAATTCCACGCGTCCTTCACCGAGAAGCGGCCCCCGAAGTGGCGGGGGCGGTAGCGGTGAGCCGCGCCCACGACGAGAGCGTCACCGCCCCGTCGCGGCCGCCGGCCGGCAGCCGGGCACCGGAAGACCGGGCGCAGCACGCGAGCGGGCCGCTGCGCGTCGCGGTGATCGGCGGCGGCCCCGGCGGGCTCTATGCCGCCGCTCTCCTCAAACGACTCGGCCCCGCGCGCGAGGTCACCGTCTGGGAGCGGGGTGCCCCCGACGACACCTTCGGCTTCGGAGTCGTCCTCTCCGACGAGACCCTCGGCGGCATTCAGCACGCCGATCCGGTCGTCTACCGGGCGCTCCAGGAGGAGTTCGTGCGCTGGGACGACATCGACATCGTCCACCGCGGCCGGACCCTGACCTCCGGCGGCCACGGCTTCGCGGCCCTCGGCCGACGCCGGCTGCTGGAGATCCTGCACGAGCGGTGCCGCTCGCTCGGCGTCGGCCTGCGCGTCCGTGAGGAGGCACCGCCCGCCGCCGAGCTCTCCGCGGCGTACGACCTGGTCATCGCCGCGGACGGGGTGCACAGCCTGACCCGTGCGGCGAACGCCGATGTCTTCGGCCCCCGCGTCACCACCCATCGCTGCCGCTACATCTGGCTCGCGGCCGACTTCGCCTTCGACGCCTTCCGATTCGAGATCGCGGAAACCGAACACGGCGTCATGCAGCTGCATGGCTACCCCTATGCGAAGAACGCGTCGACCGTCATTGTCGAGATGCGCGAGGAGGTCTGGCGGGCCGCCGGACTCGACCGCTGCGACGAGGCGGAATCCACCGAGCGCTGCGCCAAGGTCTTCGCCGACGCGCTCGGCGGCCGCCGACTGCGTGGCAACAACTCGTCCTGGACCGCCTTCCGTACCGTCGTCAACGACCGCTGGAGTTACGGCAACACGGTCCTGCTCGGCGACGCCGCCCACACCGCCCACTTCTCCATCGGTTCGGGAACCAAGCTCGCTGTCGAGGACGCCCTGGCGCTGGCCGCGTGCATCGAGGAGCAGCCCGGCCTGCCGGCCGCCCTCGCCGCGTACGAGAGCGAGCGCCGCCCGGTCGTCGCGTCCACGCAGCGCGCCGCCGCCGCCAGCCTGCGCTGGTTCGAGGATCTCGCGACGTATCTCGACCAGCCGCCACGGCAGTTCGCCTTCAACCTGCTCACCCGGAGCCGCCGCGTCACGCACGACAATCTGCGGCTGCGCGACCCCGGCTTCACCGGCGCCGTGGAAGAGGACTTCGGCTGCCCGTCAGGTACGCCGCCGATGTTCACCCCCTTCCGGCTGCGCGGCCTGACCCTGCGCAACCGGGTCGTCGTATCACCCATGGACATGTACTCGGCGGCCGACGGCGTACCCGGCGACTTCCACCTCGTCCACCTCGGCGCACGGGCCCTCGGGGGAGCGGGCCTGGTCATGACCGAGATGGTGTGCGTCAGCCCGGAGGGGCGCATCACCCCGGGCTGCGCCGGCCTGTACACCCCCGAACAGGCCGCCGCGTGGCGCCGGATCACCGACTTCGTCCACGACCAGTCACCGGGCACGGCTGTCGGCGTGCAACTCGGCCACTCGGGGCGCAAGGGCTCGACGCGGCTTATGTGGGAGGGCATCGACCAGCCGCTGGACGACGGCAACTGGCCCGTCGCGGCAGCGTCCGCGCTGCCCTACCGGCCAGGCGTCAACCAGATCCCGCGCGAGCTCGACGCGGACGGGCTCGCCCGCATCCGCGAACAGTTCACCGCGGCGGCGAGGCGGGCGGCCGACTGCGGATTCGACCTCCTCGAACTGCACTGCGCGCACGGCTACTTGCTGTCCGGCTTCCTGTCCCCTCTCACCAACCAGCGGACGGACGCCTACGGCGGTTCCCTCGCCGGCCGCCTCCGCTTCCCCCTGGAGGTCTTCGACGCCGTGCGCGGTGTCTGGCCGGACGACAGGCCGATGACCGTCCGGATCTCCGCCACGGACTGGGCGCAGGGAGGTACGACGGCGGAGGACGCGGTGGAGATCGCGCGCGCGTTCACCGCGCGCGGGGCCGACGCGATCGACGTGTCGACCGGGCAGGTCGTCGCCGACGAGACGCCGGAATACGGGCGCTCATACCAGGCGCCGTACGCGGACCGCATCCGCAACGCACTCGGGGTGCCGGTCGTCGCGGTCGGCGCGATCTCGTCCTGGGACGACGTGAACTCGCTGCTGCTCGCGGGCCGCGCCGACCTGTGCGCCCTGGCGCGCCCGCACCTCTACGACCCGCACTGGACGCTGCACGCGGCGGCGGAGCAGGGCTACACGGGACCGGCGGCGCCCTGGCCCCTGCCGTACCGGGCCGGAAGCCGCACGCCGCCGACGGGGCGGACGGACGCGCCGAAGCCGAGGCTGAGCCTGAGGTGAGGGCGGGCGACCCCCGCGGGGGAAGGCCCGCCGCAGGTGCCTCGTCACGTTACCCCGCCGGTGCGATCTCCACCCGGTCCTCCACCGCGCGGTAGCCGATGCGCTGATACACGCCGTTGCTCGTCGGGTTCGCGAGGTCCGTGAAGAGGAGCACCTCACCCGCACCGGCATCCCGGGCCGCCCCGCTCACCGCCGCCGTGACCGCCGCCGCGTACCCCCGCCCCCGCCACCGGGGCGGCGTGTACACCGGCGCCACGCGCACCGTCCCCGCGGCGGGCCGCAAGGCGCCCGCCATCGAAACCGGGGTGCCGTCGTGCTCCCACAGGGTCAGGCCGCCGTACGCGATACGGTCGTCCACCGCCCGCTCCGCGCCCGGGCCGGGATGGCCGGCCTCCCGGCGGAAGGCGTTCACCCACTCCACCAGCAGCTCCCGGTCGGCGGCGGTCGCCACCCGGGCGCGGCCCGGCGGCGCCGGGTCCGGCGGGGTCAACTCCGCGAGCCGGTACAGGCGTTGCTCGATCACCGTCGTGACTTCCGCGCCCATACGCCGCCACTGCTCCGCCAGCGCCCGGGCCGTGCCCCGCTCCGCGCCGACCGCCGGGCCGCCCAGCTCCGCGCACGCCTGTGCCAGCGGCGCCACCGCCTCCGCCGGCACGGTCCCCACCAGCACCGCGTGCGGCGGTGTCCACAGCAGCGCACCGTCCACACGCCCGTCCGCGCCGCGCCACCAGCCGTACCGAGGGGTGCCTTCGCCGTACGCGTCGCTGCCGCGCCGCCGCAGCGTCTCGGCGACGGTCAGCAGCAGGGTGTTCTCCGCGGGCCGGGCGGCGACGGCGGGGCCCGCCACGGCCAGGTACTCGTCCAGGTCCTCAGTGAAAGTCCAGGTCATGCCACATGCTGTCCGGCGGCCCCCGGCCCCGTCACACCATTTTCGAACCGCCGCCGCGCACGAACTCCGCCCCCGCGTCCCGCAGCCGCGCGTGCAGCCCGGCGAAGACCGCCGCCGAGCGCGCCCCCGGCCAGTCCGCGGGCAGCAGCTCGGCAGGCAGGCCGGGATCGGCGTACGGGAGGCGGCGCCAGGAGTCGAGCGCCAGGAGATAGTCCCGGTAGGCGTGCTCCGGGTCCGGTGCGCCGGCGGACCCCTGCCCCGGCTTGTCCCGCGCCACCCAGGACCGCAGCACCGGCTCGTGCAGGTCCAGGAACTGCTCGTGCTGCTTGGCGATCGCCGCCAGGTCCCACCAGCGCGCCACAGCCTCCTCCGTCGCCGCGAAACCGAGGTGCTCCCCGCGGAAGAGGTCGACGTACGGGGAGAGCTGGAGGCGTTCCATGGTGTGGCGGGTCTCCTCGTACAGCCGCGCCGGCGCGATCCACACACCGGGCGCCGCCGACCCGAAGCCGAGGCGGGCGAGGCGGGAGCGCAGTACGTGCCGCTTGGCGCGCTCCGACTCGGGGACCGAGAAGACCGCGAGCACCCAGCCGTCGGACAGCCGCGGCGCGGGGCGCTCGTAGATGCGCCGGTCGCCGTCGTCGAGGAGCTGGTGCGCGTCGGGCGACAGCGCGTACCCGGCGGCGCCCTGCGGCGTACGGGCGGCGACGAGCAGGCCGCGGCGCTTGAGCCGGGAGACCGACGAGCGCACCGACGGCGCGTCGACTCCGACGGCGGCCAGCAGCCGGATGAGCTCGGCCACCGGCATGGGCTCCCCGCCTCCGCCGGGTGTGCGCCCGTACGCGCCGTAGAGGGAGACGATCAGGGAACGGGGGGTGTGCTGCTCGGCCACGTGATCACTCTACGGCCGCCCGCAGCCGGAAGCGCTGGAGCTTGCCGGTCGGCGTACGGGGGAGGGCGTCCAGGAAGACGATGTCGCGCGGACACTTGTACGGGGCCAGCTCGCCCTTGACGAAGTCGCGCAGCAGCGCCACGGTCTCCTCGCCGCGCGGTACGCCGTCGCGCAGCACGGCGCAGGCGACCACGACCTGCCCGCGCCGCTCGTCGGTCCGGCCGACGACCGCCGCCTCCACGACGTCCGGATGGCGCAGCAGCGCCTCCTCGACCTCGGGGCTCGCGATGTTGTACCCGGCCGAAATGATCATGTCGTCCGCGCGGGCCACGTACCGGAAGTATCCGTCGGCGTCGCGGACGTACGTGTCGCCGGTCAGGTTCCAGCCGCCCCGCGCGTACTGCGTCTGGCGGTCGTCCGCGAGGTAGCGGCAGCCCACCGGACCGCGCACCGCGAGCAGTCCGGGCTCGCCGTCGGGTACGGGAGCGCCCGCCGCGTCGACCACCCGCGCCTCCCAGCCCGGCACGGGCACGCCCGTCGTCCCCGGTCTGGCCGCCTCGTCCGCCGCCGAGATGAAGATGTGCAGCAGCTCGGTCGCGCCGATGCCGTTGATGATGCGCACCCCGGTCCGCTCGTACCAGGCCTGCCAGGTCGCGGCGGGCAGGTTCTCACCGGCCGATACGCAGCGGCGCAGGGAGCTCAGGTCGTGGCCGTCGAGACCGTCGAGCATCGCGCGGTACGCCGTCGGCGCCGTGAACAGCACCGACACCCGGTGCTCGGCCAGGGCGGGCAGCAACTGCTTCGGGCCCGCCTGTTCGAGCAGCAGCGCCGACGCGCCCGCCCGCATCGGGAAGATCACCAGACCGCCGAGCCCGAAGGTGAAACCGAGTGGCGGACTGCCCGTGAAGACGTCGTCGGGCCCGGGCTTGAGCACATGGCGCGAGAAGGTGTCGGCCACGGCCAGCACGTCGCGGTGGAAGTGCATGCACCCCTTGGGGCGGCCCGTCGTCCCCGACGTGAAGGCGATCAGCGCGACATCGTCGGCGGACGTCTCCACGGCGGCGTACCGCGCCGGCTTGCCGGCCGCCGACCGCAGCAGATCGTCGGGCGCGTCGCCGCCGTACGCCGTGATGCGCAACCCGGGCACCTCGGCCTTCACCAGGTCGTCGACCGCCCGTACGTCGCACAGGGCGTGGCCGACCCGCGCGATCTCGCACATGGTCGCCAGCTCGGACGCCCGCTGCTGCGCCAGCACCGTCACCGCCACCGCGCCCGCCTTCATCACCGCGAGCCAGCAGGCCGCGAGCCACGGCGTGGTGGGTCCGCGCAGCAGGACGCGGTTTCCGGGCACGATGCCCAGGTCGGTGGTGAGGACGTGCGCGATCCGGTCGACGTGGCCGAGCAGATCGCCGTACGTCCAGACCTCGCCGGAAGCGGTACGGAAGACCGGCCGGCCAGGGCCGAAGCGCGCGACCGTACGGTCCAGGAGCTCCGCCCCGCAGTTGAGCCGGTCGGGATAGCACAGCTCCGGACGGTCGAAGATCAGCTGCGGCCACTGATGGGCGGGCGGAAGCTGGTCGCGGGGAAAGGTATCGATGTGCGCTGAGGTCTTCAGCTCCATGACGGGATCGCCCCCTTGTCGCCTCTTGAGCGTATCGTTTGGGTGACGACAGTCAACGGTTCGCGATAAGAGTGAGGCGAGGACATGGCGGGATTCGCTCTGGAACCTCAGCAGCAGGAGTGGTGCGAGCGGCTTCGCGCCCTGGCTGCGAACCATCTGCGCCCTCTCGCCGAGAAGGGGGAACCTGGCCGGGTGAACCGCCCGTTGGTGGCCGCGCTCGGCGAACACGGCCTGCTCGCGAGGCTGTTCGATTCCGGAGCGCTCGACCTCTGCCTGATGCGCGAATCCCTGGCCCGCGCCTGCACCGAGGCCGAGACCGCCCTAGCCCTCCAGGGGCTCGGAGCCAGCCCCGTGGCCAGGGCGGGCACGGACGAACAGCGGGCGCGCTGGCTGCCCGAAGTGACCGCGGGGCGCGCGATCGCGGCTTTCGCGCTCAGCGAGCCGGGCGCGGGATCGGACGCCGCGGCGCTGTCGCTGTCGACCGTACCGGAGGGTGACGGATGGCGCCTGTCCGGTGAGAAGCTCTGGATCTCCAACGCGCCGGAGGCCGACTTCTACACCGTGTTCGCCCTGACCACCGAGGGCGCGGGCGCCCGCGGCGTCACCGCGTTCCTCGTCCCCGCCGGCCGCCCGGGCCTGACCGGCACGGCGCTCGACATGCTCTCGCCGCACCCCATCGGTGCCCTCGCCTTCGACGGCGTACCCGTCACCCGCGCGGACGTGATCGGCGAGGTGGACCGAGGCTTCCGCGTCGCGATGGACACCCTCAACCTCTTCCGCCCCAGCGTCGGCGCCTTCGCCGTCGGCATGGCGCAGGCCGCCCTCGACGCGACCCTCGCGCACACCGCGAGCCGCGCCGCTTTCGGCGGGCTGCTCAAGGACCTCCAGTCGGTGGCCCACCGGGTCGCCGAGATGGCGACCCGTACGGAGGCCGCGCGCCTGCTCGTGTACGCCGCCGCCTCCGCCTACGACGCCGGCGCACCCGGCGTCCCCCGGCGCGCCGCGATGGCCAAGCTCTTCGCCACCGAGACCGCCCAGTACGTCGTCGACGCGGCCGTCCAGCTGCACGGCGCCCGCGCCCTCCAGCGCGGCCACCTGCTCGAACACCTCTACCGCGAGGTGCGCGCACCCCGTATCTACGAAGGCGCAACCGAGGTCCAGCGCACGATCATCGCGAAGGAGCTGTACCGATGAGCCCGCACAGCCCGCACGGCCCCCACAGCACGCACCGGCCGCACCGCGTCGAGCGCCTCAACCCCGCCGAACTCTCCCCGCCCTCCGGCTTCTCGCATGCCGTCACCGCCACCGGCTCGCAGCTGGTCTTCCTGGCGGGGCAGACCGCGCTCGACACGGACGGCAAACTCGTCGGGGACACACTCCCCGCCCAGTTCGAGAAGGCGCTCAGCAACCTCCTCACGGCGCTGCACGCCGCCGGCGGCGCCCCCACCGACCTGGCCCGCGTCACCGTCTACGCCTCCGATGTCGCCGACTACCGCGCCCACGCCCCCGAACTCGGCCGCATCTGGGGCAGGCTGGCGGGCCGCGACTACCCGGCCATGGCGGTGATCGGCGTGGTCCGCCTCTGGGACGAGCAGGCCCTGGTCGAGCTGGACGGTGTCGCCGTACTGCCCTGAGCACCCGGCGTGGCAGGGTGGGCCGCATCGGCCAATGAAGCAGGGGGCTTCCATGCCAGAGATCCAACTCACCGCGGGAACCGTGCAGTACGAGGACACCGGGGGTCCGGGGCCCGTCGTCGTCCTGCTGCACGGCCTGGTGCACGACGCCACCGTGTGGCGGAAGGTCGTCGCGCTTCTGCGGGACGGTCACCGCTGCGTGGTTCCGACGCTTCCGTACGGCTCGCACCGCACGCCGATGCGTCCGGACGTGCCGCTGAACCCCGACTCCGTGGTGGAACTGATCGTCGAGTTCCTGGAACGGCTGGACCTGACTGACGTGACGCTCGTGGAGAACGACTGCGGGCGGGCGCAGACCGTCGCGGCCAAGTATCCGCAACGGCTCGCCAGGCTCGTCCTCACGTCCTGCGAGGCCTTCGACAACTACCCGCCCGGCGTGCCCGGCAAGTTGATCTCGCTGGCCTGCAAGGTTCCCGGCGGCATCACCCTCCTCGCCCGTACGCTCGCCCTGCGCCCGCTGCGGCGGCTGCCCGTGGGGCTCGGCGCGCTCACCAAGCGGCCCGTACCCGACGAGATCCTCGACGGCTGGCTGCGGCCGCTCCTGACCGACCCCGCCATCCGCGCCGACTTCCGCCGCTACAACCAGGGCGTACGCAGGACGGAACTGCTCGAAGCGGTGGACGGCATGCGGAAGTTCGACAAGCCGGCGCTCGTGGTGTGGGCGACGGAGGACCGGATGATGCCGCTCGCCCACGGGCGCAGGCTGGCCGACGTGCTGCCGCAGGGGCGGCTCGTCGAGATCGAGGACAGCTGCACGCTGATCGCCGAGGACCAGCCCGAGGCGTTTTCCGCGACACTGCGGCACTTCATCGCCGAAACGCGCTGAGACCTGCCCTCCGCCGGGGCCGGCCCGGCCATCCCGTTCGGGTCCGGGCCGGCGCCCGGTCTGTGCCGGCGGAGGGCAGAGCCGCCTACTCCTTACCGCTCGTCAGATTCCCGAAGGTCAGGCCCGTCCCGGCCAGGTCGGCCCTGATGCCCTCGCGCTCCACGCCGATGCCGCGCAGCCGGAGTTCGCCCGGCGTCTTCGGCAGCCGGAAGGACAGCGAGAGCCGCTCGGACAGTTCCGGCGGCCGCAGGCTGAGCAGTGCGCCGACCAGCTTGGGGTCGATGCCGGCCTTCTCCAGGAGCCAGGGGTGGTCCATGACCACGTCGACGAGGTTGAGCTGCATCAACTGCCGTACGAAACGGGGAGAACCGGTGAGTTCGTGCAGCTCCTTCTCGCTGCGCAGCGCCCGTTCGACCCACTCCTGGCGTACGCCGAGCCGCTCGGCCACAGCGGGGACCGCCAGCAGCGCCTTGATCTGCGCGGCTTCACGGCTGATGCGTGCGGCGGCCTCGGGATGCAGCCTGAGTCCCGAGTGCGCGCGGTCCTTGCCCGGCCGGTAGGTGACGAGGCCGGGGATGTCGAGCCGCATGTGGTCGACGGTCGTCGACACCGCCCGGTCGCCGTCGCGGCGTATGTGCGCCTCGGCCCGTACGCGTACTTCGTGGCCGGCGACGGGCAGGGAACCCGCCACCCGCACCCGGTTGTCGCCGTCCTTGGTGAATTTCGCCTGGGAGGCGCCGAGTTCGCGTCCCAGGTCGTCGAAGGACAGCAGTACGTCGCCGTCCACACTGCCGACGACCGCGCCCCGGATCGACGTGGGCAGGCTGCCCACGACGCGGATGTCCTGGGCGGTGGCCCGCACTTCGGCGAGGGACACCCGGTCGGCGGCCACGTCGGGAACGGTGACATCGACGCGGTCGAGCCGCCGGGCCGCGACCTGGGTGAGGAAGGGGAAGCCGTGGATCTCGACCTCGGGCGAGGCCGCGAGCCCGAGCGACTGCTGGAGCTTCTCCTCGGCCTTGTCCTGCGCGTACAGCACGGCGAAGCGGTCGCAGGCCAGCAGCAGGGAGGCACAGACAAGGCCGGTGACGGCCAGCTTCAGTACGAAGGGGACAGCGGCGAGCCGGCTCTTGCCACGGTGGTTCGGTGGCTTCCACTCGTCGTCGTCATGGTCTCTGTCGTCGCGTCCGTCGCGTCCGTCATCGTCGGGAGCGAGTCCGAGACCGAGCGGGTCGTCCGTGTCGATTGGCTCCGGATGCTCGGCGTAGTCCGGCTCCGGCTCTGCCAGCAGGGCCAGTTCGTCGTAGGGATTGGGCGGATGTGAGGCTATGCGTGTGGGGGGTCGCATCGGATCATCCCACCATGTGAACCGCCCTCGAACGCAAGCGCGATGGGCGCTACCTCCGGATTTGGTCATGTATATGACCGGGAATGAGGACTCCCGATGAGCATTGACTGGTTCGAACGCCCCACCCTGACCGGCCGTTTCGTGCGCCTGGAGCCGTTGACGACCGATCACGCCGGGGGCCTCTTCGAGGCGCTGAAGGACCCCGCCGTCTGGCCGTGGCTGTCCAAGAAGCAGCCCGCGGACGCCGCCGGGATGCACCAGATCGTCGAGGCGCTGCTGGCGAAGCAGGAGCAGGGCGACAGCATCGCGCTCGCGCAGATCGACATCGCCACCGGAGAGGTCGCGGGCTCCACCTCGTACTACGAGATAGAGCCCGCCGACCGGGGCATCGCCATCGGCTCGACGTGGCTCGGCAGCCGCTTCCAGCGCACCGGCATCAACACCGAGGCCAAGCTGCTGCTCCTCGGCCGGGCCTTCGACGACCTCGGCGCACGCCGCGTCACCTGGCACACCGACCACCGCAACGAGCGTTCGCAGCGGGCCATCGAGCGCCTTGGCGCCCGGCATGAAGGTGTACTGCGCAGCCATCGCACCAGGCCGGACGGGACCGTGCGCGACACCGTCGTCTACTCGATGCTCGCCGACGAGTGGCCGGCGGCCCGCGCGGCACTGACCGCCCGCCTCCTGCGGCCGTGAGCGGGCCCGCCTGATCGACTGGTGACCCTAAGGGGCCGGGCTTACGGTCGAATGGTGGGTAAAACCGCCCACTGCCCCTGCCGTGAGGGCCTGGCGCCATGACGACCTCACAACCGAGCCCAGCGCAAGCGAAGGCCGCGGGTCTGGGCGGCAAGAACGGTCTCGCCCTGCTGGTCATCGCCTCGTGCCAGCTGATGGTGGTGCTCGACATCACCATCGTGAACATCGCTCTGCCCGACATTCAGAGTGATCTCGACTTTTCCACGACCAGCCTCTCGTGGGTGGTCAACGCCTACACGCTCACCTTCGGCGGGCTACTGCTCCTCGGAGGCCGCGCCGGTGACATCCTCGGCCGCCGAAGAGTCTTCATCTTCGGCGTACTCCTCTTTGTCCTGGCCTCCCTGCTCGGTGGCCTCGCGCAGAACTCAGGCCAACTGCTCGCCGCGCGCGCCCTCCAGGGCGTCGGTGGCGCCATCGCCTCGCCGACCGCGCTCGCGCTGATCACCACCACTTTCACCGAAGGCCCGGCCCGCAACCGCGCCTTCGGCGTCTTCGCCGCGGTCTCCGCCGGCGGCGGCGCGATCGGCCTGCTGGCGGGCGGCGTGCTCGTCGAATGGCTCGACTGGCGCTGGGTGCTCTTCGTCAACGTGCCGATAGGGCTGCTCATCGCCTTCGCCACTCCCCGCGTCATCAAGGAGTCCGAGCGCCATCCCGGGCGCTTCGACGTCACCGGAGCGCTGACCTCGACGCTCGGCATGGTGTGTCTGGTCTACGGCTTCATCCGCGCGGCACAGGACGGGTGGACCGACGGCCTCACGCTGGCGTCGTTCGGCGCCGCGATCGTGCTGCTGCTGGTCTTCTTCCTGGTGGAGCGGCGCTCGAGGCAGCCGATCACGCCGCTGCACATGTTCGCCGACCGCAACCGGGCGGGCACGTACGGCATCATGCTCAGCCTCGCCGCCGCGATGTTCGGCATGTTCTTCTTCCTCACGCTGTTCGTCCAGAACGTGCTGGACTTCAGCCCCCTGGAGGCCGGCCTCGCCTTCCTGCCGGTCAGCGCGGTCATCGCGGTGGGCGCGGCGATGGCATCGCAGCTCCTGCCCAAGTACGGGCCGAAACCCTTCATGGTCACGGGCTCCGTCCTGTCGGCGGTCGGGCTGTCCTGGCTGACCCTGACGGACATCGATTCGACGTATCTGGGCAGCATCCTGGGACCGATGCTGGTCTTCAGCCTCGGCATGGGCATGAACTTCGTCTCCCTGACGCTGATGGCGGTCTCCGGCGTGCCCGCGCACGAGACGGGCGCGGCCTCGGGCCTGCTCAACGTCACACAGCAGGTGGGCGGCTCACTGGGCCTGTCCATCCTGGTCACGGTGTTCGGTACGGCCAGCCGTCATGAGGCCGAGGACCAGATCGCGGGCTTCATGGCACGGGCCACCCCGTCAGAACGGCTCAGTTTCGAACGCACCGGTCAACTGCCAGCTCCCTGGGGCGACGAGGTCCTCACCTCGGGAGTCTCCTCGGCCTTCATCGTCGCCGCGGCCTTCTCCGTGGTGGCCGCGATCGTCGCGCTGTTCGCCATCCAGGTCCGGCCCTCCGACCTCGAACGCCTCCAGGGCGGAGGCGTCCCGGGCCCCTGACCTCCCCTGCCGGGACGGCCCGGTTTGCCGGGGGAAGGACAGGCAAGACGGGCAGGGACAGGCCGCGGCAGGACATTGAGGAGCAGCAGTGATCACCCAGGAGCAGCTCGGCACGCTGACCGGCCGTCCCGTCCATGACGCCGACGGGCAGGGTGTCGGCCACGTGGACCGCCTCCTGCTCGACGACACCACCGGCCGGCCCGAGTGGGCGCGGCTGCGCAGCGGCCCGTCCGGTCCCGGCGTCTTCATCCCCCTGCGGGAAGCCGTGCTGGCCGAAGACCACGTCGAGGTCGCGTTCACGCGAGCCGTGATCGACGCGGCCCCCGCCGTCGGCGTCGGCGGGGACGAGGTCCTCTCGGTGGCCGACGAGCAGACGCTGTTCGCGCACTACGGGATCAGGGAGGTGCGGGAGCAGGTCAACGCCGACGCGGGCACGGGCTGGTCCGCCATGGACCGGGCCCAGCACATCCGCTCCGGCACGGGCGGCCTCGAGAGCGCCCGCACCCGCCTGCGGGTCTACGACACCGCCTGACACGCACGGCGACGCCGGGGGCCCGGGCGCGGCCCCCGGCGTCGCCGTTCCTGGCGGACGGTCAGATGTCCCGGAAGATCTCGATCTGCGCGCCCACCGAGTTGAGGCGCTCCGCCAGGTCCTCGTAACCCCGGTTGATGACATAGACGTTGCGCAGCACGGACGTGCCCTCGGCCGCCATCATCGCCAGCAGGACGACCACCGCCGGACGCAGCGCCGGCGGGCACATCATCTCGGCGGCGCGCCAGCGGGTCGGGCCCTCCACCAGGACGCGGTGCGGATCCAGGAGCTGGAGGCGGCCGCCGAGGCGGTTGAGGTCCGTCAGGTAGATCGCGCGGTTGTCGTACACCCAGTCGTGGATCAGGGTCTGGCCCTGGGCGACCGCCGCGATCGCCGCGAAGAACGGCACGTTGTCGATGTTGAGCCCGGGGAACGGCATCGGGTGGATCTTGTCGATCGGCGCTTCCAGCTTGGAGGGCCGTACGGTCAGGTCCACCAGCCGCGTACGCCCGTTGTCCGCCTCGTACTCGCCGGTGCGGTCGTGGTCGAGGCCCATCTCCTCCAGCACCGCGAGCTCGATCTCGAGGAACTCGATGGGGACCCGGCGGATCGTCAGTTCGGAGCCCGTCACGACGGCGGCCGCGAGCAGGCTCATCGCCTCGACCGGGTCCTCGGACGGGGAGTAGTCGACGTCCACGTCGATGTTCGGTACGCCGTGCACGGTCAGCGTGGTCGTTCCCACCCCGTCGACCCGTACGCCGAGCAGCTCCAGGAAGAAGCAGAGGTCCTGGACCATGTAGTTGGACGAGGCGTTGCGGATGACACTCACGCCGTCGTGGCGGGCCGCCGCGAGCAGCGCGTTCTCGGTCACCGTGTCGCCGCGCTCGGTCAGCACGATCGGACGCCCGGGCCCGGCCGAGGGCTCCACCACGGCGTGGTAGATCCCCTCGGTCGCCGTGATGTCCAGCCCGAAGCGGCGCAGCGCGATCATGTGCGGCTCGATGGTGCGGGTGCCGAGGTCGCAGCCGCCCGCGTACGGGAGTTTGAAGCGGTCCATGCGGTGGAGCAGCGGGCCGAGGAACATGATGATGCTGCGCGTACGGCGTGCCGCCTCCGCGTCCATGGAGTCCATGTCGAGCTCGGCGGGCGGGACGATCTCCAGGTCCTTCCCGTCGTTGATCCAACGGGTGCGTACGCCAATGGAGTTGAGCACCTCCAGCAGGCGGTAGACCTCCTCGATGCGCGCGACGCGCCGGAGTACGGTGCGGCCCTTGTTGAGCAGCGAGGCGCAAAGCAGCGCCACACAGGCGTTCTTGCTCGTCTTCACGTCGATCGAGCCGGAAAGACGCCGTCCGCCGACCACCCGCAGATGCATGGGTCCCGCGTACCCCAGCGAGACGATTTCACTGTCGAGAGCCTCGCCGATGCGCGCGATCATCTCAAGGCTGATGTTCTGGTTGCCGCGTTCGATGCGGTTCACGGCACTCTGGCTGGTGCCCAGCGCTTCGGCTAGCTGTGTCTGTGTCCAGCCACGGTGCTGACGGGCGTCACGGATGAGCTTGCCGATGCGTACGAGGTAGTCGTCTGCCATGGCGGCAGGTTATCTCAGATATGAGATGACGTGCTCCAGGGGCGGTTGTTGGGGGAGTTGCCGAGGCGTCAGGCGAAATGTCCGGTTGAAGAGGAAAAGGCGGTAAGGGG
Organism: Streptomyces sp. NPDC055287; assembly: GCF_053646035.1. NCBI lineage: Bacteria > Bacillati > Actinomycetota > Actinomycetes > Kitasatosporales > Streptomycetaceae > Streptomyces > Streptomyces sp. NPDC055287. The sequence continues at coordinate 198,522 of NZ_JBSHNE010000001.1, forward strand.
TCGGACGGGCCCTCAGTTCCGCCGCTCGTCCGGGCTGCGCGGCGCGGAAGGTGTGCTCCGGGAAGTGCCGTGCCGGTCGACCCGCTCCGGTGTCGAGGTGGTTCAGTGGTCGCGTCGCGCTGGGTCTGTTCTCCGATACGGGGACGGCCGCGCCGTCGGCGGCGGCGGTCCGGGCATGACCGAATCGCGGTCATGTACTAGAGTTATCTCGACATCGAGATATCTGCCGAAGGCGTTCCGCAGCCGCCGACCGGTAAGGGTGACCTAACTAAGTCTTACCTTAGCGGATGGCCAGGGGGTCGTGGCGGCAGGATGCGGTAGAAACGCGCACATTGAAGAAGGAGACTGTCGTGTCGGCGAACAGCTTCGACGCCCGCAGCACGCTGCGCGTGGGCGACGAGTCGTACGAGATCTTCAAGCTGGACAAGGTCGAGGGCTCCGCGCGCCTCCCTTACAGCCTGAAGGTGCTGCTGGAGAACCTCCTCCGCACCGAGGACGGCGCGAACATCACCGCCGACCACATCCGGGCGATCGGCGGCTGGGACTCCCAGGCCCAGCCGAGCCAGGAGATCCAGTTCACGCCCGCCCGCGTGATCATGCAGGACTTCACCGGCGTGCCCTGCGTCGTCGACCTCGCCACCATGCGTGAGGCCGTCAAGGAGCTCGGCGGCGACCCGGCGAAGATCAACCCGCTGGCCCCGGCCGAGCTGGTCATCGACCACTCCGTCATCGCCGACAAGTTCGGCACCGCCGGCGCGTTCCAGCAGAACGTCGAGCTGGAGTACGGCCGCAACAAGGAGCGCTACCAGTTCCTGCGCTGGGGCCAGACCGCCTTCGACGAGTTCAAGGTCGTCCCCCCGGGCACCGGCATCGTCCACCAGGTCAACATCGAGCACCTGGCCCGCACGGTCATGGTCCGTAACGGCCAGGCGTACCCCGACACCCTCGTCGGCACCGACTCGCACACCACCATGGTCAACGGCCTCGGCGTGCTGGGCTGGGGCGTCGGTGGCATCGAGGCCGAGGCCGCGATGCTCGGCCAGCCGGTCTCCATGCTCATCCCGCGCGTCGTCGGCTTCAAGCTGACCGGCGAGCTCCCGGCCGGCACCACCGCCACGGACCTCGTGCTCACGATCACCGAGATGCTGCGCAAGCACGGCGTCGTCGGCAAGTTCGTCGAGTTCTACGGTGAGGGTGTCGCCGCCACCTCGCTGGCGAACCGCGCCACCATCGGCAACATGTCGCCGGAGTTCGGCTCCACCGCCGCGATCTTCCCGATCGACGACGAGACGCTGAAGTACCTGCGCCTGACCGGTCGCGACGAGCAGCAGGTCGCGCTTGTCGAGGCGTACGCCAAGGAGCAGGGCCTCTGGCTCGACCCGGCCGCCGAGCCGGACTTCTCCGAGAAGCTCGAGCTGGACCTGTCGACGGTCGTCCCCTCGATCGCCGGCCCGAAGCGCCCGCAGGACCGTATCGTCCTCGCCAACGCCGCCCAGCAGTTCGCCCTGGACGTCCGCAACTACGTCTCGGACGACGAGGAGGCGGGCAAGGAGTCCTTCCCGGCCTCCGACTCCCCGGCCGAGCACAACGGCGTACCGACCCGGCCGACCCTGGTCACCGCCGCCGACGGTTCGACGTACGAGATCGACCACGGCGCCGTCACCGTCGCCGCGATCACCTCCTGCACGAACACCTCGAACCCGTACGTCATGGTCGCCGCCGCGCTCGTGGCCAAGAAGGCGGTCGAGAAGGGCCTGACCCGCAAGCCGTGGGTCAAGACCACGCTCGCCCCGGGCTCGAAGGTCGTCACCGACTACTTCGACAAGGCGGGCCTGACCCCCTACCTCGACAAGGTCGGCTTCAACCTCGTCGGCTACGGCTGCACCACCTGCATCGGCAACTCGGGCCCGCTGCCCGAGGAGGTCTCCAAGGCCGTCAACGACAACGACCTCGCTGTTACGTCCGTCCTCTCGGGCAACCGTAACTTCGAGGGCCGCATCAACCCCGACGTCAAGATGAACTACCTGGCCTCCCCGCCGCTGGTCGTCGCGTACGCCATCGCGGGCTCCATGAAGGTGGACATCACCAAGGACGCCCTGGGCATCGACCAGGACGGCAAGCCGGTCTACCTCGCGGACATCTGGCCCACCGAGGCCGAGGTCAACGACGTCGTGGCGAACTCCATCGGCGAGGACATGTTCAACAAGTCCTACGCCGACGTCTTCGCGGGCGACGCGCAGTGGCAGGCGCTGGAGATCCCCACCGGCAACACCTTCGAGTGGGACAACGAGTCGACGTACGTCCGCAAGCCCCCGTACTTCGAGGGCATGACGATGGAGACGACCCCGGTCGCCGACATCGCCGGTGCGCGTGTGCTCGCCAAGCTGGGCGACTCGGTCACCACCGACCACATCTCCCCGGCCGGCGCCATCAAGGCCGACACCCCGGCCGGCCAGTACCTCACGGAGCACGGGGTCGAGCGCCGTGACTTCAACTCCTACGGCTCGCGCCGAGGCAACCACGAGGTCATGATCCGCGGCACGTTCGCCAACATCCGTCTGCGCAACCAGATCGCGCCGGGTACGGAGGGCGGCTTCACCCGCGACTTCACCCAGGACGGGGCTCCGGTGTCGTACATCTACGACGCCTCGCAGAACTACCAGGCCGCCGGCACCCCGCTGGTCATCCTGGCGGGCAAGGAGTACGGCTCGGGCTCGTCCCGCGACTGGGCGGCCAAGGGCACCGCGCTGCTCGGCGTCAAGGCCGTCATCGCCGAGTCGTACGAGCGCATCCACCGCTCCAACCTCATCGGCATGGGCGTCCTTCCGCTCCAGTACCCGGAGGGCGCCTCGGCGGCCGCGCTGGGTCTGACCGGCGAGGAGACCTTCGAGATCACCGGCGTCACCGGCCTGAACGACGGCGGTATCCCGGAGACCCTGGCGGTCAAGGCCGTCAGCCCCGCCGGCGAGAGCGTCGAGTTCGACGCGAAGCTGCGCATCGACACGCCGGGCGAGGCGGACTACTACCGCAACGGCGGAATCCTGCAGTACGTGCTGCGGTCGCTGATCCGCAACTAGTCGTCACTGCCTGAACGCCGAAGGGCCGCACCCCCGCCGGGGTGCGGCCCTTCACGCTTGCCGTGTACCGCTTGACGCGCGCGTCAGGACAGCAGCTCCACCTCCGCCAGCGTCGCCTCTCCGCCGCCGCTCACCAGCCGGTAGCGGCGGTACGTCCCCGGATCGGCCGCGGTGAAGGCCCTGGTCTGGTGGTCCCAGGTAAAGGACTCACCCGACCGCTTGTCCACGTCCGTCCACTTCTCGCCGTCGCCGGAGCCCTGGAGCACCCAGTCGGCGGGTGCCTTCGTGCGGTCCGCCGAGGTGAGGGTGTACTGGAGCGCCCGCACCGGCGCGCCCACCGGAAGCTCGGCCGAGGTGAAGCCGCCCGCCGTCTCGGAGGAGTTGTCGAAGAGCGGGCCCGAGCCGGTGATCGCGTCGCCGCGTGGCGCCGGCACCTTGTCGTCCCGGGTGATGGAGACGGGTGCGGCGTTCTTGCCCGTACCCCACGACGAGGGCTCGGGACCCATGTCGAACTCCAGCGTTCCGCCGCGCGCGAGCACGCTGTGCGGGAGCGCGGTGGACTTCCAGGGCTTGCCGTTGACCTTGAGGCCCTGGACGTAGATGTTCTTCGCGCTGTTCTTCGGGGCCCTGACCACCAGGTCGCGGCCGTTCTCCAGATGGACGGTCGTCTTCGTGAAGAGCGGCGAGCCGATCGCGTACTCGCCGCTGCCCATGACCAGCGGATAGAAGCCGAGCGAGGAGAAGAGGTACCAGGCGGACTGCTCGCCGTTGTCCTCGTCGCCGTGGTAGCCCTGACCGATCTCGCTGCCGGTGTAGAGGCGGGAGAGGACCTCGCGGACCTTCTCCTGCGTCTTCCAGGGCCGGCCGGCCGCGTTGTACATGTACGTCGCGTGATGGGCGACCTGGTTGCTGTGCCCGTACATGCCCATCCGTACGTCACGCGCCTCCGTCATCTCGTGGATGACGCCGCCGTACGAGCCGGCGAACTCGGGGTCCGCCGTCTCCGGGGTGGAGAAGTACCGGTCGAGCTTGTCGCCGAGGCCGGTGCGGCCGCCGTAGAGGTTGGCGAGGCCGCGGGAGTCCTGGGGCGCGGTGAAGGCGTAGCCCCAGCCGTTGGTCTCGGTGTAGTCGTAGCCCCACACGCGCGGGTCGAAGGTGTCGGACGGGACGCGCCAGTCGCCCTTGAGGTCGCGGCCCTGGAAGAAGCCGGCCTTCTCGTCGAAGAGCTTGACGTAGTTGCGGGCGCGGTTGAGGAAGTACGCCGACTCCTCCTTGTAACGCGCCTTCTTCGTCTTCGCGTAGAGGGCGTCGCCCATCTTCGCGAGGCCGTAGTCGTTCAGGTAACCCTCCAGGGACCAGGAGAGGCCCTCGTGGGTCTCGGTGGAGGCGTACCCGAGGAACGGGGAGGTCTTCATGCCCTTGCGGCCCACGCCCGAGAAGGGCGGCACGACGGTGGCGTTCTTGACGGCCGCCTCGTACGCCGCCTCCGCGTCGAAGCCGACGCCCTTGACGTACGCGTCGGCGAACGCGACGTCGGAGCTGGTGCCGGTCATCAGGTCGGCGTAACCGGGAGAGGACCAGCGGGAGATCCAGCCGCCGTCCTTGTACTGCTGGACGAAGCCGTCGACGAGCTTGCCGGCCTTCTTGGGGGTGAGGAAGGAGTACGCCGGCCAGGTCGTCCGGTAGGTGTCCCAGAACCCGTTGTTGACGTACACCTCGCCGTCGACGATCTTCGCGCCGGTGTGGGTGGGGGTGTCGGGGCCCGGCTGCTTGGAGAAGGGGCTCGCGTACTGCTGCTTGGGGCGGGCCTTGGTGCCGGTGTTCTCGAAGCCGGAGTTGGGATACAGGTACAGCCGGTAGAGGCTCGAGTAGAGCGTCGTCAGCTGGTCGCGGCTCGCGCCCTCGACCTCCACCCGGCCGAGGATGTCGTCCCACGCGTCCCGGGCCCGGTCCTTGATCCCCTCGAAGGGCGTGCCGGCCGGGATCTCGTCGGCGAGGTTCTTCTTCGCCTGGTCCACACTGATGAGTGAGGTCGCCAGCCGCAGGGTCACCTGGCGGTCGGCGCCCGGCCGGAAGCGCAGATAGCCGGTCACGTCGTCGCCCCCGCCGCCGCTGAGCTTGCCGCCCTCGGTGACCGGCGCGTCGAAGACGCCGTGCACGAAGAGCCTGGTGGCGCCCGTGGACAGGCCGCTCTTGACGTCGGAGAAGCCGGTGAAGGAGCGGGTGGCCGGGTCGAGGGTGAGGCCGCCGTCGTTCGACACGTTGTCGAATATCACGCTCGCGTCGTCACCGGGATAGGTGAACCGCATCATCGCCGCGTGGTCGGTCGGGGTCAGCTCGGCCCTGAGGCCGTTCTCGAAGGTGACGCCGTACTCGTGCGGCTTCGCCGTCTCCTTCTCGTGGCGGAACGGCAGGGCGCGCGTCTTGCGTCCGGCGTCCGGGGTGCCCGCCACGGCGGACGGCATCAGCTGGAACGTCTGCCGGTCGCCCATCCACGGGCTCGGCTCGTGGCTCGCGCTGAACGCCTGGATGGTGGGGAGGTTGTCGCTGTTGTTGGCGCGGGCGTAGTCGTACAGCCAGCTGGTGGAGGCCGCGTTGGTCACCGGCGTCCAGAAGTTGAACCCGTGCGGGACGGCCGTGGCGGGGATGTTGTTACCACGCGAGAAGGCGCCGCTGGAGTGGGTGCCGCGTGTGGTCGACACGTAGTCGGAGAAGTGCGCGAGACGCTTCTCAGGGGCCTTCGGGGCGATGGTGATGTCGTCGACCCAGCCGCCGAACTTCGCGGGGCCCTTGGGGGAGTCGTACGCCACCAGGACGCGGTCGACGGTCTTGTCGGCCGCGACCGCGCCGATCCGCGACGCCTTGTGGTTCCACTGGTTGACGTACAGCGTCTTGGACGCGCCCTGGCCCTGCGGGGACAGGGCCGCGCCGTGCTGGTCGACGGCGCGCAGGTCACTCAGATAGGTGCCGTCGGTGAAGGCCAGGTCGACCGACACGTTGGTGGCCGGGTAGTTGAGGTCGGTCTCCGGCAGCGCCGGGAAGATCCGGTACGACAGCTCGGTGTTCCGCGTGACGAGCGTGTCGACGTCGAAGACCTTGTTGTACGAGTACGCCCGGCCCTGCGGCTTGTGCGTGCCGGCGTACCGCAGCGCGCGCTTGCCGGTGAAGCCCGCGCCCGCCTTGGCGGTGGGGGACCCCGAGGGCCCGCGGTCGACCTGGCTGCGCATGTCGTCCGGCGCGGGCGTGGACGTGTCACCGTTCGAGAACTGAACGTCCGCGAGCTGGGTGGCGTCCGAGGCGCCGTTGTTGCGGGTGATCTCGAGCCGGTAGTGCGCGTACGCCGTCGTGTTCTCGAAGGAGTAACTCCTGGTCTCGAACCGTTTGGCGAAGGTCTGACCCTCGCGCGAGTCCAGGACCTTCCACTCCTTGCCGTCCGTGGAAGCCTTGAGCGTCCATTCCTTCGGGTCGCGCTCGGCGTGGTCATTGGCGGAAGTGAGGGCGTATGTCACGACCTTGACTGCTTCGTCCAGATCGAACTCGATCCAGGAAGCCGGCTCGAAGGTCAGCCACTTGGTGGCGGGCTGGACATCGACGAGGTTCTCCTTGGTCTCGCCGCCGCCGGTGTTCTCGCCGCCGGCGCGCAGGTCGACGACCCGGTCGGTCACATTGCCCGGAATTCCGGAGCTGTACCCGCCGTCGACCCCCGAGGCGCGCTTCTCGCCGCCGGGTGCGACTTCCACCGTATTGCGCCAGTCCGGCTGGGGTTCGTCCGCCTCGAAGGAGGAGCTGAAGGTCTGTCCCGCCGGCGCCGGCCGATGGGGCTGCGCGACGGCCGCCGAGGGGGCCGTGACGACGAGCAGGAGGGCGGTCGCCGCGACGGCGGCCGCGGTGGGGCCTTGCGCGTACCGAGGTCTGTACTGCATCCCGGGCTGTTCCTCCCCTTGGACAACGTTGTCATGAGCGGTGCAACGGGGTCCAGTAGGGAGCCAAGTCACCGATGGTGTCAAGGGTGTTGTATGGGGAGGGGGAGGCGAAGCGGACGCGCCGTGTTTGCGGAGCCGCATGGACGACTACGTGCGCGTTCCAGATATCTGCGAGGTCTCAACTCGGGAAAGCTTGCCGTCCAAACTTGCTTTCGATCTTGCTCACTCGACCGGAAGTGGACTATACCTGTCGGCGTCCGCAACACCGCTTTGCGGCAGTGGACCAGGGGGACGGGGAACAGTGCGGGAGGCCGCGTGACGGTTGCCGGACGCTGTGTCCGTATCTTCTGCAACTCAGCACGACCCAGCGTCATTTGACTGCGGTGGCGGGGCCCTTCGCCTAGGCGATAAGTACGGGCGACCGGTACACCGCCTGAGTCCTGGAGAAGGCGAGGACTTGAGCATGGGATCCACCTCCGCCCACAACAATGAGGGCCTTGGCCGTCGCGATCTGATCAAGCGGTCGGCCGCACTCGGCCTGATCGCTGTTCCGACGATGAGCTTCCTGTCGGCCTGCGCGAGCGGCGACAGCGGCGGCGACGACAAGGTCGACAAGGGCAAGAAGACCGAGAAGAACCCGCTGGGCGTCAATGAGAGCGCGCCGCTCGAAATCGTTATTTTCGACGGCGGGTTCGGTACGAAGTACGCAGAGGACGCCAAGGCCGTCTATCAGAAGACGTACCCCAAGGCGAAGATCAAGTTCTCTTCCACGCAGAAGATCAGGTCGCAGCTGCAGCCGAGGTTCAACGGCGGCACGCCCCCGGACCTCATCGACAACTCGGGCGCCGAGCAGATGGACATGGGTGTCCTGGTCGGCAAGAAGCAGCTCACCGACCTCACCCCGCTGCTGGACGCCGCGTCCGTCGACGACCCGAGCAAGAAGGTCCGCGACACACTGCGGCCCGGCATCGTCGAGATGGGCCAGTTCGACGGCGACCCCGTCTGGATCATGTACTACGCGTACACGGTCTACGGCGTCTGGTACTCCGAGACCGCGCTGGAGAAGCTCGACGCGACGTACCCGGAGAACTGGGACGACATGCTCGCGCTGTGCGCGAAGGCGAAGAAGAAGGGCATCGCCGGCTGGACGTACGCGGGCAAGCACCCGTACTACCTGCCGTTCTCGCTCTACCCGTTCATCGCCAAGATCGGTGGCCGCGAGGTCCTCGACAAGATCGACAACCTGGAGCCGAACGCCTGGTCCGACCCGGCCGTGAAGGCCGCGTTCGAGGCGTACTACGAGCTCTACAAGAAGGGCTACATCCTCAAGGGCACCCCTGGCATCGACCACATCCAGTCGCAGACCGCCTGGACCAAGGGCAAGGCGCTCTTCATCCCTAACGGTTCATGGGTGGAGAACGAGGCGTCCAAGACGATGCCGGCCGACTTCAAGCTCGCCGTGGGCGCGCCGTCCGGCCTCGACAGCTCGGACGCGATGCCCTTCGGCACCATCTGGGCCTCCGGCGGCGAGCCGTTCGTCGTCCCCAAGTCGGCGAAGAACCCTGACGGTGGCATGGAGCAGCTGCGCATCATGCTCAGCGAGGCCTCGTCGAAGAACTTCACCCAGAGCGTGAAGTCCCTCACCGCCCTCAACGGCGGCACCGAGGGCATCGAGCTGACCCCGGGTCTGAAGTCCGCCAGCGCGGCCCTGGAGAAGGCCGGCGAGAACGTGGTGAACCCGCGCCTGCAGGACTGGTACGTGAAGCTCCAGAAGGAGCAGATCGGTGTCGCCGGTCTGGGCGAGATGATGGCCGGCCGAGCGACCCCGGCGGAGACCATCAAGAAGATCCAGGGCTTCGCCGACGCGGCGGCCAAGGACCAGTCCATCAAGCACTACAAGCACCAGTGAGCAAGCGTCACCAGCGGCGGCACACGCCGGAAGATCGGGGTCGGTAACCATGCAACACGGCAAGTACCGGTTCATCGTGGGGTTTTTGGCGGCCCCATTGGCGTTGTACGCAATCTTCGTCATCTGGCCGTTCATCCAGTCCATCTACTACTCGTTCACGGACTGGACCGGCCTGAGCCCGGACTTCAAGATGGTCGGCTTCGACAACTACAGCAGAATGCTGGAAGACCAGATCTTCTGGGATTCCCTGGGCCACAGCCTGCTGTTCGCGCTGTTGCTCCCGCTGGTGACGCTCGGCCTCGCACTCTTCTTCGCCTTCATGCTCAATGTCGGCGGCCGGCGCCGGAAGGGCGCCGCTATCTCGGGAGTCCGGGGCTCGGGCTTCTACAAGATCGCGTATTTCTTCCCGCAGGTGCTCTCGATCGCCATTGTCGCGGTTCTCTTCACCTTCGCGTACAACCCGAACGAGGGCGCGGTCAACGGGCTGCTGCGGGCGATCGGCCTCGACAGCGTCCAGCCGCAGTGGCTGGGCGACCCGGACACCGCCCTGTGGGCGGTCATGGCGGTGCTCGTCTGGAGCACCGTGGGATTCTTCGTGGTGCTCTTCTCGGCGGGCATGGCGTCCATTCCCAAGGACTTCTACGAGGCCGCCCTGCTGGACGGCGCGAGCCGGTTCACCACGTTCTTCAGGATCACCATCCCGCTGCTCTGGGACACCGTGCAGTCGGGCTGGGTCTACATGGGAATCCTCGCGCTCGGCGCGGAGTCCTTCGCCGTCGTCCAGATCATGACGGTGGGCCCCGGCGGACCCGACTACTCGACGACCGTCCTGGTCCTGTACGTCTACCAGACGGCGTTCCGGGACGGCCAGGCAGGCTATGCGACAACGATCGGTGTGGCCCTGCTCGTCATCACCCTGGCCCTCGCGGCCCTGGTGATGCGCGTGGGCCGGCGTGAGCGGCTGGAGTTCTGATGAAGACCACTGACACCCCGCCCGCGGGCGTCACCGAGGACCGCCCGCCCGTTTCGAAGACGCCCGGCGCCCCGTCCCCGGCGAAGCCGAAGAAGGACGTGACCGGCAGTACGCTCAATGTCTTCTCGCACGGCGTCCTCGTCCTCTGGGCCTTCATGGTGGTCATGCCACTGCTCTGGGCGGTGATGACGTCCTTCAAGGACGACGCGTCGATCTTCGAGTCGCCGTTCTCACTTCCGGACCGGCTGCACTTCGAGAACTGGTCGCGCGCCTGGTCCGAAGCGCACATGAGCGACTACTTCCTCAACACGGTCATCGTGGTGGGCGGCTCGCTCGTCGGCACGCTGCTGCTCGGCTCCATGGCGGCGTACGTCCTCGCGCGCTTCGATTTCCCCGGCAACCGCTTCATCTACTTCCTCTTCGTCGGAGGCATGAGCTTCCCGATCATGCTGGCCCTGGTGCCGCTGTTCTACGTGCTGAAGAACATGGGGATGCTGGAGACGCTTCCGGGCCTGATCCTCGTCTACATCGCGTACTCGCTGCCCTTCACCGTCTTCTTCCTCACCTCCTTCTTCCGTACGCTGCCGAGCTCCGTGGCGGAAGCGGCGATGATCGACGGCGCCTCGCACACCCGGACCTTCTTCCAGGTGATGCTGCCGATGGCCAAGCCCGGCCTCATCAGCGTCGGCATCTTCAACTTCCTGGGGCAGTGGAACCAGTACATGCTGCCGACGGTGCTCAACAACGACCCCGACAACCGGGTGCTCTCGCAGGGGCTGGTCGAGCTCGCGACCAGCCAGGGCTACAAGGGCGACTGGTCGGGGCTCTTCGCCGGCCTGGTGATGGCCATGCTGCCCGTCCTCGCGGCGTACATCATCTTCCAGCGCCAGGTCGTCTCGGGCCTGACCGCGGGCGCCGTGAAGTAGCGCCACGGGCGGCCTGCCCGCCTGCCGTCCGAACCGCCCGCCGGCGTCCTGCCGACGGGCGGTTTCGCGTGCCGCGGGCCCTCTGGCCCGGCTCAAGGTCTTGACGGGGAGCAAGGCGAAAGGCTCATCTTAGAGTTCACATGTTGGAGAAAGAGGAGAGTCAATGGAGACTCCGGGGTCGCAGACGTCACTGCACCGGGCCAATCTTGAGCGAGTCGTACGAGCCGTACGGATGGCGGGCTCGCTCACCCAGGCAGAGATCGCCAGGGCCACTGGGCTCTCGGCAGCCACGGTCTCCAATATCGTGCGCGAGCTGAAGGACGGCGGGACGGTCGAGGTCACCCCGACCTCCGCGGGCGGCCGCAGGGCGCGCAGCGTCGCACTCAGCGGCGACGCCGGCATCGTCATCGGCGTCGATTTCGGTCATACGCACCTGCGCGTCGCCGTCGGCAACCTGGCGCACCAGGTGCTCGCCGAAGAGGCCGAACCGCTGGATGTGGACGGCTCGGCCGCCGAGGGCTTCGACCGGGCGGAACAGCTGGTCAAGCGGCTGGTCGCGGCGAGCGGCATCAGCCAGGACAAGGTGATCGGCATTGGACTCGGTGTCCCCGGCCCGATCGACGTGGAGTCCGGCACGCTCGGCTCGACGTCCATCCTGCCGGGCTGGAAGGGCATCAACCCCAGCGAGGAGCTGTCCGGGCGCCTCGGCGTGCCGGTGTACGTCGACAACGACGCCAACCTGGGTGCGCTCGGCGAGCTGGTCTGGGGCAGCGGACGCGGGGTCAAGGACCTGGCGTACATCAAGGTCGCGAGCGGTGTCGGCGCCGGCCTGGTGATCAGCGGCCAGATCTACCGGGGCCCGGGCGGTACGGCCGGCGAGATCGGGCACATCACGCTCGACGAATCGGGTCCGGTCTGCCGCTGCGGCAACCGCGGCTGCCTGGAGACCTTCACGGCCGCCCGGTACGTCCTGCCCCTGCTCCAGTCCAGTCACGGCGCCGATCTGACCATGGAGCGCGTGGTGCAGCTGGCGCGCGAGGGGGACCCGGGCTGCCGACGCGTGATCGGCGACGTGGGCCGCCACATCGGAAGCGGTGTGGCGAGCCTCTGCAACCTGCTCAACCCCAGTCGGGTGGTGCTTGGAGGCGACCTGGCGGAGGCTGGAGAACTAGTACTCGGACCCATCCGCGAGTCCGTCTCCCGGTACGCCATCCCCAGCGCCGCCAGACAGCTCTCGGTGGCTCCGGGCGCGCTCGGCGGAAGGGCCGAAGTGCTGGGCGCCCTGGCCCTCGCGCTCAGCGAAATGGGCGATTCGACCCTTCTCGACAGTGCGGTGCCCGAGAGCGCACCGTCTTCACTTAGATAACGAATGGCACCGTTGTCATCTCGTTAAGGATTTACTCCTTGACGCTGGCAGCGGGGCCGAGTTGACTTCCAGCCACCTCGGCCGCAACGACGCGGCCTCGTCAGGGAGGTTCCAAGAAATGAACACGCGTATGCGTCGTGCCGCCGTGGCCGTGGCCGCCACCGCGATGGCTGTCTCACTCGCCGCCTGTGGCAGCGCCGAAGAGTCGGGTGACTCCGCGGAGGAGACCGGCGCCAAGAAGGGCGACAACCTCAAGATCGGCCTTCTCCTGCCGGAGAACCAGACCGCGCGTTACGAGAAGTTCGACAAGCCGCTGATCGAGAAGAAGATCAGCGAGCTCACCAACGGCAAGGCGGAGCTCGTCTACGCCAACGCCAAGCAGGACGCCACCACCCAGACGCAGCAGATCGACACGATGATCACCAACAAGGTGGACGCGCTCATCGTGGACGCGGTGGACTCCAAGGCCATCGCGGGCGGCGTGAAGAAGGCCAAGGACGAGGGCATCCCGGTCGTCGCCTTCGACCGTCTCGCCGAGGGCCCGATCGACGCGTACACCTCCTTCGACAACGAAGAGGTCGGTCACGTCCAGGGCAAGGCCCTCGTCGAGGCCCTTGGCGACAAGGCCAAGGACGGCCAGATCGTCATGATGAACGGCGCGATCACCGACCCGAACGCCGCGCTGTTCAAGAAGGGCGCGCTCGCCGAGCTCAAGGGCAACGTGAACATCGGCAAGTCGTACGACACCAAGGAGTGGAAGCCGGAGAACGCCAACGCCAACATGGAGGCCGCGATCTCGGCCCTTGGCAAGGACAAGATCATCGGCGTCTACTCGGCCAACGACGGCATGGCGGGCGGCATCATCACCGCCCTCAAGTCCGGTGGCTTCAGCAAGCTCCCGCCGGTCACCGGTCAGGACGCCGAGCTCGCCGGCGTGCAGCGGATCGTCGCGGGTGAGCAGTTCATGAGCGTCTACAAGCCCTACGCCCCGGAGGCCGCCGCCGCGGCCGAGATGGCAGTGGCCCTCGCCCGTGGAGAGAAGCTCGACTCCATCGCCAAGGAGAAGGCGGACAGCCCGACCAACAAGGGCATCCCGTCCGTCCTGGTCCCGGTCGTCTCGCTGACCAAGGACAACATCAAGGACACCGTCGTCAAGGACGGCGTCTACACGGTCGCCGAGATCTGCACGCCGAAGTACAAGGCTGCTTGCGACAAGATCGGTCTGAAGTAAGGCCCCAGGTCTTACCTCCCCTGAAGCCTGTCCGGCGCCCCGCCCCCTCTCAGCCCCCGCTATCGGGCGAGGCGCCGGACAGAAACGCTTCTCCCCCTCTGTTCGCTTCTGCTCAACCGTCGCGCCCTCCTCCCGGGCGCGGCATCCCGCCGGTCAGGCGGCGAAGGAGATGGTTTACGTGTCCGCTACGCCCGTGCTGGCGTTGCGCGGGGTCTCCAAGCGATTCGGTGCCGTTCAGGCGCTCACCGACGTAGAGCTTGAGGTCCACGCCGGTGAAGTGGTCGCCCTGGTGGGAGACAACGGCGCCGGAAAGTCCACGCTGGTCAAGACGATCGCCGGCGTGCACCCCATCGATGACGGCGTCATCGAGTGGGAAGGCAGCACCGTCCGGATCAACCGGCCGCACGACGCCCAGAACCTGGGCATCGCGACCGTCTATCAGGACCTCGCGCTGTGCGACAACATCGATGTCGTCGGCAACCTCTACCTCGGCCGGGAGATCCGCAAGCGCGGCATCCTCAACGAGGTCGAGATGGAGCGCCGCGCCCTCGAACTGCTCACCACGCTGTCGATCCGCATCCCGAGCGTGCGCATCCCGATCGCCTCGCTCTCCGGCGGTCAGCGCCAGACCGTGGCCATCGCCCGCTCGATGCTCGGCGAGCCGAAGCTCGTCATCCTCGACGAGCCCACCGCGGCCCTCGGCGTCGAGCAGACCGCTCAGGTCCTCGACCTCGTCGAGCGGCTCCGTGAGCGCGGTCACGCGGTGATCCTCATCAGCCACAACATGGCGGACGTCAAGGCCGTCGCGGACAAGGTGGCAGTGCTCCGGCTGGGCCGGAACAACGGCGTCTTCGACGTCAAGACCACCTCGCAGGAAGAGATCATCTCCGCCATCACCGGTGCCACGGACAACGCCGTGACCCGCCGTGCGGCGCGCAACGGGGAGGCTCAGAAGTGAGCATCGACAAGTCCTCCACCCCCGGCGACGGCTCCGTCGTCGAGAACCCCGAGGCGGCCCACGACGCGGTCACCGTCGTCGACCCCCGGCTGCTCGTCCGCGAGCGCGGCTTCGGCGGTTACATCTCCGAGTTCAAGCGCAAGCTGCACGCCGGTGACCTGGGCTCCATCCCCGTGGTCATCGGTCTGATCCTCATCTGCGCGATCTTCCAGGGTCTGAACTCGAACTTCCTGTCGGCGCAGAACCTCAGCAACATCGCCGTGACGATGGTCGCCACCGGCATGATGGCCGTCGGCATCATCTTCGTGCTGCTGCTCGGCGAGATCGACCTGTCGGTCGGCTCGGTCAGCGGTGTGTCCGGCGCCATCGTCGCCGTACTGAGCGTCACGCACGGCATGAACGAGTGGCTCGCCGTGCTCGTCGCGATCGTCAGCGGCGCGGCCATGGGCGCGCTGCACGGCTTCTTCTTCGCACGGGTCGGCGCCCCGGCGTTCGCCGTCACTCTGGCCGGCCTGCTCTTCTGGCTCGGCTTCATGCTCCAGCTCCTCGGCGACCAGGGCACCATCAACCTGGACAGTGACGGTGTGGTCGGCCAGCTGACCACCTACTACTTCTCCGACGTGGCCGCCGCCTACGGCCTGGCCGCCCTCGCGGTGGCCGGATTCTTCCTCTCGTCCTTCTTCGACAACCGTCGCCGTGAGGCCGCAGGCATCCCGTCCCGGCCGCTCGTCGACACCGTGCTGCGCACGGCGCTGCTCGCCGTGATCGCCTTCGCCGCCGCGATCATGTTCAACCAGTACAAGGGCCTGCCGCTGGCACTGGTCCTCTTCCTGGTCGTGCTGGTCGTCACGGACTTCGTGCTCCGGCGCACCGCGTACGGCCGCAAGATCTTCGCCCTCGGCGGCAGCGTCGAGGCGTCCCGCCGGGCCGGTATCAACGTCACCGCGATCCGCATCTCGGTCTTCGCGATCGCCGGTACGTTCGCGGCCGTCGGTGGCCTGTTCTGGGCCTCCAAGATCGCCGCGGCCAACCAGAGCGCCGGCGCCGGCGACCTGCTGATGAACGTCATCGCCGCGGCCGTCATCGGTGGCACCAGCCTCTTCGGCGGCCGTGGCCGGACCTGGAACGCGCTGCTCGGCGTCATGGTGATCGTCTCGATCCAGTACGGTCTGGCCCTCGAAGGCATCGCCACCCCGATCCAGTACATGATCACCGGTGGTGTCCTCCTGGCGACGGTCGTGATCGACTCCGTCACCCGAAAGACGCAGAAGACCGCGGGCCGCGCCTGACCGCACAGCCCCGTCGTGCCCGGCACCGGAAATCCGGTGCCGGGCACGGCTGTGCGCACGCCCGGCGCGCTTCCGCATGCCCGCGCGTGACGCAGGACGCACGGCGCAATGGCCGCCCGATGTCTACAGTCGCGAGCGGAACATTAGACTCGACAGACCGGCAAGCAGACAGTTCAACTGCAAGGAGGCACGGGTGGCGCTGCTGACCCGCATTACGGGACCGCGCGATCTGGACGGGCTCACCCCGGAGCAGCTGGACCGGCTGGCCGCCGAGATCCGGACATTTCTCGTGGACGAGGTCTCCAAGACCGGCGGACACCTGGGGCCCAATCTCGGTGTGGTCGAGCTGACGATCGCTCTGCACCGTGTCTTCGAGTCGCCGAAGGACAAGGTCCTCTTCGACACCGGCCACCAGAGCTACGTGCACAAGCTGCTCACCGGCCGCCAGGACTTCACGAAGCTGAAGATGAAGGGCGGCCTGTCCGGCTACCCCTCGCGCGCCGAGTCCGAGCACGACGTCATCGAGAACTCGCACGCCTCGACCGTCCTCGGCTGGGCGGACGGCCTCGCCAAGGCCAACGAGGTCCTCAAGAAGGAGGACCACCACGTCGTCGCCGTCATCGGTGACGGCGCGCTCACCGGCGGCATGGCCTGGGAGGCGCTGAACAACATCGCCGTCGCCAAGGACCGCCCGCTCGTCATCGTCGTCAACGACAACGAGCGCTCGTACGCCCCGACCATCGGCGGCCTCGCGAACCACCTCGCCACCCTGCGCACCACCGACGGGTACGAGCGATTCCTCGCCCGCGGCAAGGACATCCTGGAGCGCACACCCGTCGTCGGGAAGCCGCTCTACGAGACGCTGCACGGCGCGAAGAAGGGCCTCAAGGACTTCATCGCCCCGCAGGGCATGTTCGAGGACCTCGGCCTGAAGTACGTCGGCCCGATCGACGGCCACGACATCGAGGCCCTGGAGTCCGCCCTCCAGCGCGCCAAGCGCTTCGGCGGCCCCGTCATCGTGCACTGCCTCACCGAGAAGGGCCGCGGCTACCAGCCGGCCCTCGCCGACGAGGCGGACCGCTTCCACGCCGTCGGCAAGATCCACCCCGACACCGGCCTGCCGATCGCCTCCTCGGGCGTCGACTGGACCTCGGTGTTCGGTGAGGAGATGGTCAAGCTCGGCAAGGAGCGCGAGGACATCGTCGCGATCACCGCCGCCATGCTCCAGCCGGTCGGTCTCGACCGCTTCGCGAAGGCCTTCCCCGACCGGGTGTACGACGTCGGGATCGCCGAGCAGCACGGTGCTGTCTCCGCGGCCGGCCTGGCCACCGGCGGCCTGCACCCCGTGTTCGCCGTGTACGCGACCTTCCTCAACCGGGCCTTCGACCAGGTCCTGATGGACGTCGCCCTGCACAAGTGCGGCGTCACCTTCGTCCTGGACCGCGCGGGCGTCACCGGCACCGACGGCGCCTCGCACAACGGCATGTGGGACATGTCGATCCTGCAGTGCGTACCGACGCTGCGGATCGCCGCCCCGCGCGACGCCGACCAGGTCCGCGCGCAGCTGCGCGAGGCAGTCCAGGTCGACGACGCGCCCACCGTCGTCCGCTTCTCCAAGGGCGCGGTCGGCCCGGCGGTCAAGGCCGTCGGCAAGGTCGGCGGCATGGACGTCCTGCGCAACGCCGACGCGGGCGCGGACCGGCCGGACGTACTCCTCGTCTCCGTCGGCGCCCTCGCGCCGATGTGCCTGGAGATCGCCGGTCTCCTCGACAAGCAGGGCATCACCACGACCGTCGTCGACCCCCGCTGGGTCAAGCCGGTCGACGAGGCGCTCGCCCCGCTCGCCGAGCAGCACCGCGTCGTCGTCACGGTCGAGGACAACAGCCGCGCCGGCGGTGTCGGCTCCGCGATCGCCCAGGCGCTGCGGGACGCGGGGGTCGACGTACCGCTGCGCGACTTCGGCATCCCGTCGCGCTTCCTCGACCACGCCTCCCGCAAGGAGGTCATGGCCGAGATCGGTCTGACGGCCCCGGACATCGCCCGCCAGGTGACGGGTCTGGTCGCCAAGCTGGACGGCCGTCTGGAGGACGCGCCGGCCGAGGCCGCGCGCGACTGACGCCCCGCCACGTACGGAGAGGAAGCCCGCCCGGAGCACACGCTCCGGGCGGGCTTCCTCGTTTCGTTCCGCCAAAAGGGTCAACTCGCAGGGCCAGTACGCATACCGGTCCGTGCCTCCCATCGAGTGAAACCGGGCGGCGGTCCTCGTGGGGACTGACCGGTTCACTCACGATCATGACTGAAACTCGCTCACTTCAAGGTTGGGCGACAGCCGACAGTCGGAGGTACGCCGGTGAGTACGCAGCACGACCCAGGACCAGTCAAAGAGGGCATGTTCCGGACGAAGACGGTCGAACAGTCGATCCGCGACACGGAGGAGCCGGAGCACGAGCTCAAGAAATCCCTCTCCGCGCTGGATCTGACGGTCTTCGGAGTCGGTGTCATCATCGGCACCGGCATCTTCGTCCTCACGGGCAAGGTGGCCAAGGAGACGGCGGGCCCCGCCACCGCCCTCGCCTTCGTCGCCGCAGGCGTCGTCTGCGCCCTGGCGGCCCTCTGTTACGCCGAGTTCGCCTCCACCGTCCCGGTGGCCGGCTCGGCGTACACCTTCTCGTACGCCTCCCTCGGCGAGCTGGTCGCCTGGACCATCGGGTGGGACCTGGTCCTGGAATTCGCGCTGGGCACGGCGGTGGTGGCGGTCGGCTGGTCCGGCTACGTCCGCTCGCTGATGAGCAACATCGGCTGGGACATGCCCGGAGCGCTCTCCGGCCCCGACGCGACGGACGGCTTCGGCTTCGACCTGCTTGCCTTCGTCCTGGTGCTGCTGCTCACGGCCATCCTGGTGATCGGCGTGAAGCTGTCCGCGCGGGTCACCGCGGTCGTCGTCGCCATCAAGGTGACCGTGGTCCTGATCGTGATCATCGCGGGCTCGTTCTTCATCAAGGCCGACAACTACTCGCCCTTCATCCCCGACGCCGTGGAGCAGCCCGCCGGCTCGGGCTGGGACGCGCCGATGGTCCAGCTGCTGTTCGGTTACGAGCCCACCAACTTCGGCGTCATGGGCATCTTCACCGCAGCCTCGGTCGTCTTCTTCGCCTTCATCGGCTTCGACGTCGTGGCCACCGCGGCCGAGGAGACCAAACTCCCGCAGCGGGACATGCCGCGCGGCATCCTCGGCTCGCTCCTGATCTGCACCGTGCTGTACGTCGCCGTGTCGCTCGTGGTGACCGGCATGCAGCACTACAGCGAGCTGTCGGTGAGCGCCCCGCTCGCCGACGCCTTCAAGGCCACCGGGCATCCCTTCTACGCGGGCACCATCAGCTTCGGCGCCGCGGTCGGCCTGACCACGGTGTGCATGATCCTGCTCCTCGGGCAGACCCGGGTGTTCTTCGCCATGAGCCGCGACGGACTGCTCCCGCGGTTCTTCTCCGTCACGCACCCGAAGTTCCGCACGCCGTACCGCCCGACCATCCTGCTCGGCGTGGTCATCGCGATCATCGCAGGGTTCACCAGCCTCGAAGAGCTCGCGACGCTGGTGAACATCGGCACGCTCTTCGCGTTCGTCGTCGTAGCCCTCGGCGTGATCGTCCTGCGCCGGACCCGGCCCGACCTGCACCGCGCCTTCCGCACCCCGTGGGTGCCGCTGGTCCCGATCCTCTCCGTGGCCGCCTCGCTCTGGCTGATGCTCAATCTGCCGGCCGAGACGTGGCTGCGGTTCGGCATCTGGATGGCGGTGGGCTTCGTCGTGTACTTCGTGTACGGCCGCCGCCACAGCCGCCTCGGCCGCCTCGGCGACGCCGCCAAGTACTAGGAACCCCGGACCGAGAACGGTGCGGCCACTTTCGGCCAACCCGGTTTCTCAGGCCCGGCCCCGGCTCCGTATGTCCCGCTTCGGTGCGGACTGCGGAGCCGGATAGCTTGGCACGCATGCTCACGCGGCCGCCGATCCTGCCACCGTCCGTGTCCGCGCCGGTGCTGCCCCGTCCGAGGCCTGCCACCGGCGCCCGGCCCGCCGCGCCCCCGTACTGGCGAAGCCTGCTGCCCGCCCTGGCGCTGCTGGCGCTCCTCACCCGCCTGCCCTCCTTCCGCCACCCCCTGTGGAACCCGGACGAGGGCTATCTCGCCGTCCAGGCAAGGATGCTGGCCGACGGGGGAGTGCTCTACGACACGGTCGTGGACCGCAAACCGCCGCTGCTGCCCTGGCTCTACGAGAGCGCCTTCGCGCTCTTCGGCGACGAATCGCTGCTGCCCCTCCAGCTCTGCGCGGCCGCCGCCCAGCTGCTCACCGCGGCCCTGCTCGCCTCCGTCGCCCGCCGTCGCTGGGGCGACGCGGCGGGCCGCACGGCGGGAGCGCTCTACCTGCTCGTCTCCATCGGGCTCAACCCCGAGGACGCGCAGGCGGCGACCTTCGAGGTCTTCATACTGCCGTTCACGGTGGCGGCGGTCTGGTGCGCGGACCGTGGCCGGTGGTGCGGCGCGGGCGTGGCGGTCGCGGCGGCGTTCCTGACGAAGCAGACGGGCGGCGCCGTCCTCGCCCCGGTCCTGTGGCTGCTGTGGCAGAACGCCCCGGTCCGAAGTGCCCTGTTCCGTACGGCCTTCGGCTTCTGCCTGCCCGTTCTGTACGCCGCGCTGCTCACCGGGCCGCACCGCTTCCTCTTCTGGACGGTCACCGGCTCGGGGGCGTACGCCTCATTCACCGGCTCCGAACTGCACGTTCTCTTCCGGGCCTTGGCGAACACGCTGATCCTGGCCTTCGCCTGCGCCGGGCTCATTCCCCCAGTCCTGCGGGCCCTGCGCGTCGCCAGGACCGGCGCGGCCGACCTGTGGCTGTGGCTCCTCACGGCGGCGGTCGCGGTGATCCTGGGATTCCACTTCTTCGGCCACTACTACCTCCAGCTCATGCCGCCCATCGCCCTGCTGGCCACGGGCGCGCTCCAGATCCTCCCGGCGCGCTGGACGACCAGGGCCTTCCTCGCCTCGGCGGGCACGTGCGCGCTTTTCCTGTCGTGGGGGCTGCTGGCGCCCCGGCCCGAACTGGCGCACGTGCAGAAGGTCGCGAAGGCGGTGAAGGTACGGACGGAACCTCAGGACCGCGTTCTGGTCTGGGGGATACACCCCGAGGCGTACTGGCTGGCGGACCGCGCGCCCGCCAGCCGCTACCTCACGGCCGGCCTCCTCACCAACTACAGCGGCGGCCGCAACGGCCCCCAGGTCGGCGAGAAGTACGCGATGGCGGGCGCCTGGCCCGTCTTCCGCACCGAAGTGGCGGCAAGCCCCCCAGCCCTGATCGTCGACGACTCACGCGGGAAGCCCTTCGCGCCCGAGCGGGTGCCTACGCTGCGCAGACTGCTGGCCGGCGAGTACGAGGAGCTGACGACGGTCGACGGAGCGGTGCTCTACGTACGTTCCCCTGCCGCGCCGTCCGGGCCGCCCGGCTGAGGCCGGACCGTCCGCGGCCCCGCGCACCGGGCGCCGTACGCCTCCACGCGCCGCCTGAGCTCCCGGTCGGCGGTGACGACGAGGATGCTCCCGACCTCGGCGGTCTCCTCGACGACCACCTCGACGATGCGGTCGTCGCCGCTGCCGGGCGCGGACTCGACCCGTACGCCGGGCACGGAAGGGAGGTCACGGGCGGCGCCCTCGACGACGAGGACCACAGTGAGGGGACCGGGGTGGCCAGGGAGGCCGTTCTCGGCGTACACCTTGAGGTGGTCGCGCAGGCGTTCCGCGGCAGCGCGACGGTCGCGCCACCAGCCGTCGGGCACGGATCCGACGACATTGGCAGCGTCCACGACGACCAGAGTTCTCATACCATCCTCATAGCATGAGCGTGACCCGGCGGGGCAGTCGCCACCAGGCAAAACGCTATGCTTGTTCGATATCCCGGAGACTTGAAAAGCCGATGTACAGAAGGTTGGCCTGACGCCATGAGGCCGCGGAGCGCGCGTAATACCGAGCGGATTTCCCCGTCCCCGTCGGGCCCCCCGCCCGCGACCGGCCCGGCGACCAGCCGCTGGCTGCTGCGCGGCAAGGACGACCGGCTCACGGCCTACGCCCCCACCGACGGCGGGCTGCTGCGCTGGACGGAGACCGCCCCGGGCGGCCCGGGATGGACGGGCCCGCAGTTCTTCCCGGCCCCCGGGATCGAGCACCTCGCACTCGCCCAGGGACCCGACGGCTACGTCCACTTCATCGGCCGGCGCAGGAAGGGCGAGGCCGTCGACTACGTGCACGCGATCCAGTACCAGAGCGGCCGCCCGCTGACCGCCTGGCACTCCCTCGGCAACCCGTACAAGACGGCCGAGCGCGGCCTCAAGGCCGGTATCCCGGCCGCCACCGTCAACACGGCGGGCTCGGTGCACGTCTTCGTACGCAACGCGGGTCGCGGCATCCAGATGCGCCGTCAGGCCGCCAACGGCAAGTGGGAGGGCTGGAAGGACCTGAAGGGCAGCAAGGCCCACGACAGCCCCACGGCGGTGGCCAGGTCGTCCGGCACGGTGGAGCTGCTGGTCCCGGCCGAGGGCAGGACGCTGCGCTGGACCCAGGAGAAGCCGGGCGGCGACCTGACGCAGGCCGAGGACATCCCGCTGACCCCGGCGGTCCGCACCGTCACCGGCCTGGAGACCGCCGACGACGACGTCACGTACTACTGGACCGAGCCCGACTCCAAGGGCATCACCGCCCACCGCCCCGGCGGGGACACCATCCCCCTGTCCGGTACGCCCGCGGACAGCCCTGTCGCCGCCCTGCGCAGCGGGATCGGTGGCCACGACTGCACGGTCCTCGCCCACCGCGGCAGCGACGGCAGGCCCGTGCTGGCGGCCTGCGTGACGCACGCCGAGGGCGACGGTGTGTGGTGGACCGCGACGGGTGAGGAATGCGTGGGCGCACCGGCCCTGGCGGTCGACGCGACGGGCCGCGTGGTCCTCGCGGTCATCGGCCGCGACGGCGCGCTGTACGTGGCCCGTCAGAAGCCGGAGGAGGAGGGCCTGGCCCTGGCGGCCTGGGCCCGCGCCTGACCCGCGGCCCCACGACGAGCCGAGCCCGGCGCACCTTTCGGTGCACCGGGCTCGGCTGCGTACGGCAGTGGGTTACGCGGGGACGCTCGCCACGCCCTGCTCCAGGAACTTCTTGCCGTTCACGCGCTCCGAGTAGCCCTCACGGTCCAGGTACGGCGTGATGCCGCCGAGGTGGAAGGGCCAGCCGGCGCCGGTGATCAGGCAGAGGTCGACGTCCTGCGCCTCGGCGACGACACCCTCCTGCAGCATCAGGCCGATCTCCTGCGCCACGGCCTCCATGACGCGGGTACGGACCTGCTCCTCCGTCAGGACGGTGTCGCCCTGCTTGAGGAGAGCGGCGACCTCGGGGTCCAGCTCGGGCTTGCCCGAGTCGTACACGTAGAAGCCGCGCTTGCCGGCCTTCACCACGGCCGCCAGGTTCGGCGACACCGTGAAGCGCTCCGGGAAGGCGCGGTTCAGGGTCTCCGAGACGTGCAGACCGATGGCCGGGCCGACCAGCTCGAGCAGCACCAGCGGGGACATCGGCAGACCGAGGGGCTCGACGGCCTTCTCGGCGACCTCGACCGGGGTGCCCTCGTCGATGGTGTTCTGGATCTCGCCCATGAAGCGGGTGAGGATGCGGTTCACCACGAACGCCGGGGCGTCCTTGCAGAGCACAGCGGTCTTCTTGAGCTTGCGCGCGACACCGAAGGCCGTGGCCAGCGAGGCGTCGTCGGTCTGC
Organism: Streptomyces sp. NPDC055287; assembly: GCF_053646035.1. Classification (NCBI taxonomy): domain Bacteria; kingdom Bacillati; phylum Actinomycetota; class Actinomycetes; order Kitasatosporales; family Streptomycetaceae; genus Streptomyces; species Streptomyces sp. NPDC055287. Next base: position 221,971 of record NZ_JBSHNE010000001.1, read on the forward strand.
TCGCCACGCACGATCTCCAGGAGCGGGAGGATCGCGACCGGATTGAAGAAGTGGAAGCCGACGACCCGCTCGGGGTGCTTCAGCTTCGACGCCATCTCGGAGACCGACAGCGAGGAGGTGTTGGTGGCGAGGATCGCGTGCGCCGGGGCGACCGCCTCGACCTCCGCGAACACCTGCTGCTTGACGCCCATCTCCTCGAAGACGGCCTCGATGATGAAGTCGGCGTCGGAGAAGCCCTCGGCCTTGTCCAGCACACCGGAGACCAGGCCCTTGAGACGGTTGGCCTTGTCCTGGTTGATGCGGCGCTTGCCGAGCAGCTTGTCGATCTCGGCGTGGACGTAGCCCACACCCTTGTCGACGCGCTCCTGGTCGATGTCGGTCAGGACGACCGGCACCTCGAGGCGGCGCAGGAAGAGCAGCGCCAGCTGCGAGGCCATCAGGCCGGCGCCGACGACGCCCACCTTGGTGACCGGACGCGCCAGCGACTTGTCCGGCGCACCGGCCGGGCGCTTGGCGCGCTTCTGGACCAGGTTGAAGGCGTAGATGCCGCTGCGCAGCTCGCCGCCCATGATCAGGTCCGCCAGCGCGGTGTCCTCGGCGTCGAAGCCGGCGCTCAGGTCGCCGTCCTTCGCCGCCGCGATGATCTCCAGCGCGCGGTACGCCGCCGGGGCCGCGCCGTGCACCTTGGAGTCCGCGACAGCCTTGCCGCGCGCGACGGCCTGGTCCCAGGCCTCGCCGCGGTCGATCTCCGGCCGTACGACCTGAAGCTCGCCGCGCAGCACGGAAGCGGTCCAGATCAGCGACTGCTCCAGGAAGTCCGCGCCCTCGAAGATCGCGTCGGCGATCCCGAGCTCGTAGACCTGCTTGCCCTTGAGCTGCTTGTTCTGGTTGAGCGAGTTCTCGATGATGACCGAAACCGCTCGGTCGGCGCCGATCAGGTTCGGCAGCAGTGCGCAGCCGCCCCAGCCCGGAACCAGGCCGAGGAAGACCTCGGGCAGCGAGAACGCGGGGAGCGCGGCCGAGACCGTGCGGTACGTGCAGTGCAGGCCGGCCTCCACGCCGCCGCCCATCGCCGCGCCGTTGTAGTAGGCGAAGGTCGGGACAGCGAGCCCGGACAGACGGCGGAAGACGTCGTGGCCGCCCTTGCCGATCGCCAGCGCGTCCTCGTGCCGCTTCAGCAGCTCGACGCCCTTGAGGTCGGCGCCGACCGCGAAGATGAACGGCTTGCCGGTGAGGCCGACACCGACGATGGAGCCCTCGGCGGCCTCCTTCTCGACCTGGTCGATGGCGGTGTTCAGGTTCGCCAGGGACTGCGGGCCGAAGGTGGTCGGCTTGGTGTGGTCGAAGCCGTTGTCCAGCGTGATCAGCGCGAACCGGCCCGCGGCCGCGGGCAGGTCGAAGTGCCGTACGTGGGCGCTGGTGACGACCTCGTCGGGGAACAGCTCGGCCGCACCCTTCAAAAGCTCTTCGGTGGTGCTCACTTGCTGCCTCCGGCGTCCTTGTGGTTCGGGTTCTCCCAGATCACGGTGGCGCCCATGCCGAAGCCGACGCACATCGTGGTGAGGCCGTAGCGGACCTCCGGCTGCTCCTCGAACTGGCGGGCCAGCTGCGTCATCAGACGCACACCGGAGGAGGCCAGCGGGTGACCGTAGGCGATCGCGCCGCCGTACTGGTTGACGCGGGCGTCGTCGTCGGCGATGCCGTAGTGCTCCAGGAACGCGAGGACCTGGACGGCGAACGCCTCGTTGATCTCGAAGAGGTTGATGTCCTCGATCGACAGACCGGCCTTGGCGAGGGCCTTCTCGGTCGCCGGGATCGGGCCGTAACCCATGACCTCGGGCTCCACGCCGGCGAAGGCGTACGAGACGAGGCGCATCTTCACCGGGAGGTCGTTCTCGCGGGCGAACTCCTCGGAGGCGAGGATCGATGCGGTGGCGCCGTCGTTGAGACCGGCCGCGTTACCGGCGGTGACGTTGCCGTGGACGCGGAACGGCGTCTTCAGGTTCGCCAGCGACTCCAGCGTGGTGCCCGGACGCATCGGCTCGTCCGCCGTGACCAGGCCCCAGCCCGTCTCGCCGACGTCGGCGTTGGTGCGGCGCACCGAGACCGGCACCAGGTCGCGCTGGATCTTGCCGTCGGCGTACGCCTTGGCGGCCTTCTCCTGCGAGCGCACGGCGTACTCGTCGGTGCGCTGCTTGGTGATGCTGGGGTAGCGGTCGTGCAGGTTCTCGGCGGTCATGCCCATGAACAGGGCGGACTCGTCGACGAGCTTCTCCGACACGAAGCGCGGGTTCGGGTCGACGCCCTCGCCCATGGGGTGGCGGCCCATGTGCTCGACGCCACCGGCGATGACGGCGTCGTACGCGCCGAAGGCGATCGAACCGGCCAGCGAGGTGACGGAGGTCAGCGCGCCGGCGCACATGCGGTCGATGGAGTAGCCCGGGACGGACTGCGGCAGACCGGCGAGGATGCCGGCCGTACGGCCGAGAGTCAGGCCCTGGTCACCGATCTGCGTGGTCGCGGCGATGGCGACCTCGTCGATCTTCGCGGGGTCGAGGCCGGGGTTGCGGCGCAGCAGCTCCCGGATGGCCTTCACGACGAGATCGTCGGCGCGGGTCTCGTGGTAGATGCCCTTCGGGCCCGCCTTGCCGAACGGGGTGCGGACGCCGTCGACGAAGACGACATCCCTGACGGTACGAGGCACGATTGGCTCTCCTCCAGGGTGCGGGGTGGCACTGCTGCACTTGGGGTGTGTCCGGTTCGCCTCCGCGGTGTCCGCGGAGACAGGCCGGACACACCCTGCGGCACGACGCGGGGGCGTGCTGCGTACTGCCATGCTACTTGCGGGTAACCAAGCTGCCCACCCCCCACGGCGGGAGCGGCGAACGTCACACGTCGAAGCCCCCGGCCGAAGACGGCCGGGGGCTTGTGTCCGAGGGGACCGGGCGGCCGCGGTCAGGTCGCGGCGGTGACCGTCAGCGCCTTGGTCAGCAGCGGCGAGACCAGCTCCACCTGCCACTGACGTGCGCCGTACGACGCCAGCGCGGCCGCCACCGCCTCCTGCGTCGCGTCCTTCGGCGGCTCCCAGCAGACCCGGCGCACGGTGTCCGGCGTGATCAGGTTCTCCTGGGGCATGTTCAGCTCCTCCGCGAGCGCGGAGACAGCCGCCCGCGCGGCCGACAGGCGAGCCGCCGCCGCCGGGTCCTTGTCCGCCCAGGAACGTGGCGGAGGCGGGCCGGTCACGGCCGCTCCGGGCTGCGGAAGCTCCGAGTCCGGCAGCGCCTTGGCGCGGTCGACCGTCGCCTGCCACTGCTCCAGCTGCCGGCGCCCCATGCGGTGGCCGAAGCCGGGCAGCACGGACAGCGCCTGAACGTCCAGCGGCACGGCCAGCGCCGCTTCGACGATCGCGGTGTCGCTCAGCACCTTGCCGGGCGACACGTCACGCCGCTGGGCGATCCGGTCCCGGGCGTTCCACAGCTCCCGCACGATCGCCATCTGCCGCCGGCGGCGCACCTTGTGCATCCCCGACGTACGGCGCCACGGGTCCTTGCGGGGCGGCGCGGGCGGGGCCGACGCGATCGCGTCGAACTCCTGACGGGCCCACTCGAGCTTCCCCTGCCGGTCGAGCTCCTTCTCCAGCGCGTCCCGCAGGTCGACGAGCAGCTCCACGTCGAGCGCGGCGTAACGCAGCCAGGGCTCGGGGAGCGGGCGGGTGGACCAGTCGACCGCGGAGTGGCCCTTCTCCAGGGCGTAGCCGAGGACGGACTCGACCATCGCGCCGAGGCCGACGCGCGGGAAGCCCGCGAGCCGGCCCGCCAGCTCGGTGTCGAAGAGCCGCGTGGGCACCATGCCTATTTCGCGCAGGCACGGAAGATCCTGCGTCGCGGCGTGGAGGATCCACTCGCTGCCGGCGAGGGCTTCGCCCAGGCCGGAGAGGTCGGGGCAGCCGACCGGGTCGATCAGCGCGCTGCCCGCGCCTTCGCGGCGCAGCTGTACGAGGTAGGCCCGCTGCCCGTACCGGTAGCCCGACGCGCGCTCGGCGTCGACGGCCACGGGGCCGGTGCCACGGGCGAAAGCCGCGACGACCTCGTCGAGGGCTTCTTGCGTCGCCACCACCGGCGGAATGCCCTCGCGAGGCTCCAACAAGGGAATCGGCGCCGTCTCGACGTCATCGTCCGGGGGAGCGCCCCCGGGGCTTCGCAGGTCTGGCTCTGCTGCGGTCTCTTGGGCGTCGGTCACGTGTAAAGGGTATCTGTACGAGCGAACGCCTGACCTGCACTCGTCCTCGAAGGCGTGGGTGACCTGCGAAAACCAGTCGCGGCGCGATGCCGCCCGAATGTGCCTTTTCCGGGCGGCAATGGAGGGCGCCCGCCGACGGAACGTTCCGTCGGCGGGCGCACGAGGGTTGCGAACCGGTCAGTGGATGATTCCGGTCCGCAGGGCGACCGCGACCATTCCGGCACGGTCGCCCGTGCCGAGCTTGCGCGCGATGCGGGCGAGGTGGCTCTTGACCGTCAGGGCGGAGAGGCCCATCGAGACACCGATCGCCTTGTTCGACTGGCCTTCGGCGACCAGTCTGAGCACCTCGACCTCGCGGCCGGAGAGCTCTCGGTAGCCGCCCGGGTGACTCGGGGCACCCGGGGGGCGGCGGTGCATTCGTGCTGCCGCGGCGCCGATGGGGGCGGCGCCGGGGCGGGTGGGGTGCCCGACGTTGTTGCGCGTACCGGTGACGACGTAGCCCTTGACGCCGCCCGCGAGGGCATTGCGTACGGCGCCGATGTCGTCGGCGGCGGAGAGGGCGAGCCCGTTGGGCCAGCCCGCAGCGCGGGTTTCGGACAGCAGGGTCAGCCCGGAACCGTCGGGCAGATGGACGTCGGCAACGCAGATGTCGCGCGGGCTGCCGACGCGGGGGCGTGCCTCCGCGATGGACGACGCCTCGATGACGTCACGTACTCCAAGGGCCCACAGGTGGCGGGTAACGGTGGAGCGGACGCGTGGGTCGGCCACGACGACCATGGCCGTCGGCTTGTTAGGGCGGTAGGCGACCAGGCTTGCGGGCTGCTCGAGGAGAACGGACACCAGGCCTCCTGGGGAGTGGCGGGACTCGCCGGCTCGGGGTGAAGCCGGGGGGAACCGTGCTGAAGGGTCATCAACCTCTTCGGCAGCAGTGGCGCTCGCCTTTAGGGAAAGATCACGATTTGGTGAGTAACAATTCGGGCAATTCGGACGCGTGATCGATCATGTGAAGAAATTCGCGGCACTCGGTGGGCCGGGGAACACGAAAGGGGGCGCGCCCCGCAGGCGCGCCCCCGTGTCGCCTGCTACGGCGCCTGCGGACCCCGCCGCTGCGGCAGTGACACCACGCCGGCGTCCACCGGACCCGTTCCGTGGGAGGTCGCCGGGGGCAGCCCGGCGATCTGCGCCAGCAGGTCGCACCAGGCCGCCAGATGCGCCGCCGTGTCCGGGACTCCGTCGCGTCCCTCGCGGGGCGTCCAGGACGCTCTGATCTCGATCTGCGTGGCGGGCCTGCGCTCGGCCAGACCGCCGAAGTAGTACGACCCGGCCCGCGTCACCGTGCCGCTCGCCTCCGCGTACGACAGACCGCGTGCCTCCAGCGCGCCGGTCAGCCAGGACCAGCTCACCTCGGGAAGCAGCGGATCGGCCGCCATCTCCGGCTCCAGTTCCGCCCGTACGAGCGTGACCATCCGGAAGGTGCCGTGCCAGGCGTCGTGCCCCGCCGGGTCGTGCAGCAGCACCAGCCGCCCGTCCGCCAGGTCCTCGTCGCCGTGCACGACGGCCGCCTCCAGCGCGTACGCGTACGGCGCCAGTCTCTGCGGCGGGCGGGTCGGGTCCACCTCCACCTCGGGACGCAGGCGCGCCGAGCACAGGGCCTCGACCGCCTGACGGAACGCGGGCGGGGCGGAGTTCTCCTCCGCGCCGCTCCTGTCGTCAGCATCATTCGAAAGTCGTCCCTGAGCCGGAGCCATGCGGGGAAGAGTAGGCGGAACGTGCGCCTCGCGCAGGGAAGGACACCCGCCCCGCGACAACCGCTTCGGCCCGCGTGCGAAGATTTGGGCGTGAGTGCCAATGACCGCCGCCCCGTGGGCAGCCCGCAGAGCCAGACGTACGACTCGGCCTTCCTCAAGGCGTGCAGGCGCGAGCCGGTGCCGCACACGCCGGTCTGGTTCATGCGGCAGGCGGGGCGCTCGCTTCCGGAGTACCTGAAGGTGCGCGAGGGCATCCCGATGCTCGAGTCGTGCATGCGGCCCGAGCTGGTCACCGAGATCACGCTGCAGCCCGTGCGGCGTCACGGCGTGGACGCGGCGATCTTCTTCAGCGACATCGTGGTGCCGCTGAAGGCGATCGGAATCGACCTCGACATCAAGCCCGGCGTCGGCCCCGTCATCGCCGAGCCGATCCGTACGCGGGCGGATCTCGCCCGGCTGCGGGACCTCACGCCGGAGGACGTCACCTACGTCACCGAGGCGATCGGGATGCTCACGGGCGAACTCGGGTCCACTCCGCTCATCGGATTCGCGGGCGCGCCTTTCACTCTCGCGAGTTACCTCGTGGAGGGCGGCCCCTCCCGCAACCACGAGCACACCAAGGCGCTCATGTACGGCGACCCGCAGCTGTGGGCCGACCTCCTCGACCGGCTCGCCGAGATCACCGGCGCGTTCCTGAAGGTCCAGATCGAAGCCGGCGCGTCCGCCGTGCAGCTCTTCGACTCCTGGGTCGGCGCGATCGCCCCCGCCGACTACACCCGCTCGGTGATGCCCGCTTCCGCGAAGGTCTTCGACGCGGTGGCGTCGTACGGCGTACCGCGCATCCACTTCGGGGTCGGCACGGGCGAGCTGCTCGGGCTGATGGGCGAGGCCGGCGCGGATGTCGTCGGCGTCGACTGGCGTGTGCCGATGGACGAGGCGGCCCGGCGCGTCGGCCCCGGCAAGGCGCTCCAGGGCAACCTCGACCCCGCCGTTCTCTTCTCGACGCCGGACGCGGTCATGGCGAAGACGGACGAGGTGCTGGACGCCGCGGCGGGCCTCGAGGGGCACATCTTCAACCTGGGTCACGGTGTCCTGCCGACGACCGACCCCGACGCGCTGACCCGCCTCACGGAGTACGTGCACACGCGCACGGCGGCGCGGTAAGGGCCGGCGGAGCGGGAACCGGAGCGGAGCCCCGGTCCGGGAGGGGGCGGGTAGGGGAGCCCCCGCAGGGCGCGCTCTACGCACCCCCCTCCCGTACGGCCGCCACCGCCTTCCGCGCCGCCACCAGGACCGGATCCCACACCGGGGAGAACGGCGGGGCGTAGCCCAGGTCCAGCGCCGTCATCTGCTCCACCGTCATGCGCGCCGTCAGCGCCACCGCCGCGATGTCGACCCGCTTCCCCGCCCCCTCCCGCCCGACGATCTGCACCCCGAGCAGCCGCCCCGTCCGTCGCTCGGCCGTCATCTTCACCGTCATCGGCGACGCCCCGGGGTAGTAACCCGCACGGCTCGTCGACTCGATCGTCGCCGTCACGTACCGCAGGCCCTCCGCCCGCGCGTCCTTCTCCCGCAGCCCCGTCCGCGCGATCTCCAGGTCGCACACCTTGCTGACCGCCGTACCGACGACCCCCGGGAACGTCGCGTAGCCGCCCCCCACGTTCGAACCGATCACCTGGCCGTGCTTGTTCGCGTGCGTGCCCAGCGCGATGTGCCGGCGGCGGCCCGAGACGAGGTCGAGCACCTCGACGCAGTCGCCGCCCGCCCAGATGTTCTCGTGCCCGGCCACCCGCATCGACAGGTCGGTGACCAGCCCGCCGTACGAACCGACCGGCAGCCCCGCGTCCCGCGCGAGTGCCGTCTCCGGTTCGACACCGATGCCCAGCACGACGACGTCCGCCGGGTAGGTCTCCTCGACCGTGGCGACCGCCCGGACGCGGCCGTCGTCGCCGGTGAGGACCTTGGTGACCTCGGCGCCGGAGACGGTCGTGATGCCCATGGCGTTCATCGCGTCGTGGACGAGCCGACCCATGTCCGGGTCCAGGGTGGACATCGGCTGCTCGCCCCGGTTCAGGACGGTCACCTCGTACCCGCGGGCGACCAGCGCCTCCGCCATCTCGACGCCGATGTACCCCGCCCCGACGACGACCGCGCGCCGCCCCTTCGTCCGCTCCAGCGTCTCGATCAGCGCCTGGCCGTCGTCGAGGGTCTGCACGCCGTGCACGCCCGGCGCGTCGATCCCGGGCAGACGCGGGCGTACGGGCCGGGCGCCGGTCGCCACGACCAGCTTGTCGTAGCCGGTCCACGACTCGGCGCCCGATTCGAGGTCGCGGGACCGGACCCGGCCCCCCGCCACGTCGATGCCGATGACCTCGGTGCGGACGCGCAGGCCGATGTCGCGCGCCCGGTGCTCCTCGGGCGTACGGGCGATGAGGTCGTCCCGGTCGGCGACGGCTCCCCCGACCCAGTACGGGATGCCGCAGGCCGAGTACGACGAGAAGTGGCCGCGTTCGAAAGCGATGATCTCCAGCTCGTCCGGACCCTTGAGCCTGCGCGCCTGCGACGCCGCGGACATGCCCGCCGCATCGCCGCCGATGACCACCAGTCGCTCCGCCGCTGTCATGCGTGTCCCCTCGGTCGGTCCGTACTTCCGAGGGGACACGCTAAGCGTTACGGGTCACTCCTGCGGCTGGGACTTCTCCCGCGGCTCCCCGGACGGCGCCGCGGGCCTGGCGGACGGGAACGGCGCGGACGTGGCGCCCATACCGGTGGCGGGCGCGGCCTCCGGCGTCCGCCGCTGCGGCAGGCGGCCCCGCAGCAGCCGCCACAGGACGTACAGCAGGGCGAACGCGGCAGCGAACGGGGCCACCGCGCCGAGCGCCATCGCCACCCACTTCAGAGTCGTGACGAACGCGTCCCAGCCGCCCCCGAGCGCGTCCAGGAAGCCGGGGTCGTCGTCCTCCTTGGCGGCCTCCTGCGCCTCGGGCTCGGAGAGTTCGAGGGTGATCGTCGCCATGGTCGTACGGTCCTTCAGCGACGCCTGCTGGGCGAGCAGCGCCTCCAGCTCCGTCTGACGCGTGTTCAGCTCGCCCTCCAGCATGACCACATCACTGATCTTGGTGGCCCGGTCCATCATGTCCCGCACCCGGGCGACGCTGGTCCGCTGCGACTTGATGCGGCTCTCGACGTCCACCACCTGCTCGGTGACGTCCTTGGCGCCGGCCTTGCGGCTGAGGAGCTTTCCGGTGCCGGCGAGCTCCTTCAGCACGCCGTCGTACTCCTCCTGCGGGACGCGCAGCACGATGCGGGAGTAGACATGGCTGTCGTCGATCCGCTCGGTGGTCTCGTTGCCGACGATGCCCCCGGCGTTCTCGGCCGCAGTACGGGCCGTGGCGAGCGCCTTCGTGGCGCTCTCGACCTCGACGGAGAGTGTCGCGGTACGGATGACGTGCGTCTTCGCGAGCGGTGGCTTCTTCGCCCCGGCGGCATCCGCAGGTTTCTGCGCACCGGCCCCGGCATCGGCGTCCGCGCCGCTGCCGGCCGCCCGCTCCGCCTGCCCGCCCTTGGCGTCGGCCGCGCTGACGCCCTTCTGGCTGTCGGCCCCGCTGTCGTCATTGGCCCCGCAGCCGGTGACCACCAGCGAGGCGGTGAGCAGAGCGGCCGCGAGGACCTTGAGAGACCGGTGCCCGGACCTACGTACTGCACGCATGTCGGTTCCCCCCGAACGTCGTTGTGAGTGTTGCCGGTTCGACGTACGGGGCGGGGGAGGGGGTTGCCCTTTTCCGGTCCCGAAGCGGTCACGGTCAGGACTCGTTCCGGGTTTGAGAGAGTGGACCCCATGAACGTGGAATCTCGTACGGGCCGTGTCGTGGTCATCGGCGGCGGAATCTCCGGGCTCGCCGCCGCTCACCGGCTGGTCGGCGCCGGTGCGCGCGTGACCCTGCTGGAGGCGACGGACACGCTCGGCGGCAAGCTCCTGGCGGGCGAGATCGCGGGCGTGCCCGTCGACCTCGGCGCCGAGTCGATGCTGGCCCGGCGGCCCGAGGCGGTCGCCCTGGCGCGCGAGGTGGGGCTCGGCGACCGGCTCCAGCCGCCTGCCACCGCCGCCGCGTCGCTGTGGAACCGGGGCGCGCTCACCCCGATGCCCAAGGGGCACGTGATGGGCGTACCCGGTGACCCGGCGGTGCTCGGCGGAGTCCTGTCCGCCGACGGCCTCGCGCGGATGCGCCGCGACCACGAGCTGGCGCGCACCGAGGTCGGCGAGGACATCGCGCTCGGCGAGTACGTCGCGGCCCGTCTCGGCCGCGAGGTCGTCGACCGGCTGGTGGAACCGCTGCTGGGAGGCGTGTACGCCGGCGATGTGTACCGGACGTCGATGCGCGCCGCCGTACCGCAGCTCTTCGAGGCGGCGCGGACGTACGACTCGCTCCTCGACGGCGTGCGGGAAATCCAGCGCAGGGCCGCCGCGAACCAGCAGACCGGCCCCGTCTTCATGGGGATCGAAGGCGGCATCGGCACGCTCCCCGACGCCGTCGCCGGCGCCGTGCGCGCCGGGGGCGGCGAGATCCTGCTCCGCACGCCGGTGATCGGCCTGACGCGCGGCGCCGGCGGCTGGCAGGTGCGTACGGACGATCGGGTGATCGCCGCGGACGCCGTTGTCCTCGCGGCCCCTGCCTGGGCCGCCTCCGCGCTGCTCGCCGCCGAGTCACCGGCCGCGGCCGCCGAGCTGGCCGCCGTCGAGTACGCGTCGATGGCCCTGGTGACCATGGCCTTCCGGCGCCGGGACGTGGCGGCGCTGCCGGAGGGCTCGGGGTTCCTGGTGCCGCCCGTCGACGGGCGCACCATCAAGGCGTCGACCTTCTCGACGCGCAAGTGGGGGTGGGTGGACGCCGCCGCCCCCGACCTGTTCGTCCTGCGGACCTCCATCGGGCGCTACGGCGAGGAGGAGCACCTGCACCGCGAGGACGACGAGCTGGTGGAGGTGTCCCTGCGCGACCTGGGGGCGGCCACCGGCCTCGCCGCCCGGCCGGTCGCCACCGAGGTCACCCGTTGGATCGGCGGCCTGCCGCAGTACCCGGTCGGTCACCCCGGCCGGGTCGCGCGGGTGCGGGACGAGGTCGCGAAGCTGCCCGGGCTGCGGGTCTGCGGGGCGGCGTACGACGGGGTCGGCATTCCGGCCTGCGTCGCGAGCGGACACCGCGCCGCCGACGAGATCATGCTCACCCCCGACCCGGCGCGGGGCACGGATCCGGGCGCGGGAGAATAGGGACATGACTGATGCTCCGGAGACTGTGACATCCCCCAGAGGCCCGAACGCCGGCAAGAAGGCCAAGGACCTCAACGACGTCATCCGCTACACCCTGTGGTCCGTCTTCAAGCTGCGGGACGTCCTCCCCGAGGACCGTGCCGGCTTCGCCGACGAGGTCCAGGAGCTGTTCGACCAGCTCGCCGCCAAGGACGTCACCGTGCGCGGCACGTACGACGTGTCGGGACTGCGCGCCGACGCTGACGTCATGATCTGGTGGCACGCGGAGACCGCGGACCAGCTCCAGGAGGCGTACAACCTCTTCCGTCGCACCAAGCTGGGCCGCGCGCTGGAGCCGGTCTGGTCGAACATGGCGCTGCATCGCCCCGCCGAGTTCAACAAGTCGCACATCCCGGCCTTCCTGGCCGACGAGACGCCGCGCAACTACGTCTCCGTCTACCCCTTCGTGCGCTCGTACGACTGGTACCTGCTGCCCGACGAGGACCGTCGCCGCATGCTCGCCGACCACGGCAAGATGGCGCGTGGCTACCCGGACGTGCGCGCCAACACGGTCGCCTCGTTCTCGCTCGGCGACTACGAGTGGCTGCTGGCCTTCGAGGCCGACGAGCTCTACCGCATCGTCGACCTCATGCGTCACCTGCGCGCCTCCGAGGCCCGCATGCACGTGCGCGAAGAGGTGCCGTTCTACACCGGCCGGCGCAAGTCGGTCGCCGACCTGGTCGCCGGCCTCGCCTGACACCCCCGGCCGGGGGTCCCGGGGGTGCGAATCCCCGGGAGACACGGCACCGGCCGGCGCGAGCCGGTCGCAGACCTGGTGGCGGGCCTCGCCCTGAGCGGCGGCCCACCACCCCCGACCCGGAAGATCAGACGGCGGGCGCCGGCTCCTTCGCCACTGCCCGCTCGTCCAGCGACACCGGGTTCGGCTCCCGGTGCGGCGCGCACTCCGCGCGCCGCACCGGCGTCCGACCGGTCAGGAGATACCTCTCCAGATGACCGTTGACGCACGCGTTCCCGCCACCGCCGATACCGTGCGTGCCCGCGTCCCGCTCCGTGACCAGCGCGGCCCCGGCCAGCCGCCGCTGCAGCTCCAGCGCGCCCGGGTACGGCGTCGCCGCGTCCCGCTCGGCGGCCAGGATCAGCGTCGGGGGCAGCTCACCGGGCTCCGTGCCGACGTCCAGGGGCTCCTGGCGCGGAGCGCTCCAGTACGCGCAGGGCAGGTTCATCCACGCGTTGTCCCATGTCTCGAAGGGCGCGCGAGCCGCGAGCAGGCTGTTGTCGTGGTCCCACACCCACCACTCGGTCGGCCAGGGCGCGTCGTTGCACTCGACGGCGGTGTAGACGGCCTTGCTGTTCTCGTCGGCCCGCGCCGACTGGGGCCGCGGCGACGCCTGCTCGATCAGCGGCTTCGGGTTGCCCTTCAGGTACTCCGAGAGCGCCGTGGCGCGCATCGCCCAGTAGTCGTCGTAGTAACCGGCGCTCAGCAGCGCCGACTGGAGCTGGCCGGGACCGACCTTGCCGCCCGCCGGTTTCCGGGAGAGCCCGGCGCGCACCTTCTCGTAGCTGGCGAGGACCCCGTCGGGCGTGGTGCCCAGGCGGTACGTCTTGTCGTGCTTGGCGACCCAGGTGCGGAAGTCCTTCCAGCGGCCCTCGAAGGCGAGCGACTGGTCGAGGTTGTTGCGGTACCAGATCTGCTCGGGATCGGGGTTGACCGCCGAGTCGAAGACCATGCGGCGCACGTGCGACGGGAAGAGGGTCGCGTACAGCGCGCCGAAGTACGTGCCGTACGACGCGCCCATGAAGGTCAGCTTCTTCTCGCCGAGCGCCGCCCGCAGCACGTCCAGGTCGCGGGCGTTGTTGAGCGACGTGTAGTGGCGCAGCGCGCTGCCCGCCTTGCGGGCACAGCCGTCGGCGTAGGCCTTGGACCGCGCGATCTGCTCCTGCTTGTACGCGTAGGAAGGGTGCGCCGGGGCCTCGCTGGGCGCCTGGACGAGCTCCGACGGCTTCTGGCAGGACAGCGGGGCCGAGCGGCCGACGCCGCGCGGGGCGTACCCGACGAGGTCGTACGCCGCGGCGAGCCGCTTCCACTCGGGCAGCGCGCCCGCCATCGGGAAGAACATGCTGGAGGCGCCGGGACCGCCCGGGTTGTAGACGAGCGCGCCCTGGCGTGCGGCGGGCTTCCCGGTCGCCCGGGCGCGGCTGACGGTCAGTGGGATCTGGCGGCCGCCCGGGTCGGCGTAGTCGAGCGGGACCTTGACGGTGCCGCACTTGACGTGTCCCGGCAGGCCCTCGGACTTGGGGCAGGCGCCGAAGGTGACGCCCGCGGCGGCCGCCCGGTGGGCGGCGAGCGCGGTGCCGCGGGCCTCGGGAGCGGCGGCCGGTTCGGCGCTGCCGGCGGGGGCGGCGACGAGGGCGGTCAGGACCAGGGAGCCGACGGATGCCAGGGTCCCGTACATCGCCAGTGCTCTCATCGCGTTCCCTTCGTGCAGGTGCAGGACAAAAGGGATACTTGGCGGGGCAGTTGGCGAAGTAAAGCACCGGTGCGCGGTGTCGGGGGTCTATGACCCCGACGAGTCGCGCGGGCGGCACGTGGGTACGGATCGTCGACCGTGCGTACGCCGGACAGGCCCGTCGGCGGGACGCTCGTCGGCAGGCCGCCTGTCCGGCGCGTGAGCAGCGGTCAGGAGCTGCTGCCGCAGCTGGAGCCCGAGCTGCAACTCGAGCCGGAGCTCGAACTGCAACTGGAGCCGGAGCTCGAACCGCAGCCGGACCCGCCGCTGCTGCCGCAGCTCGACCCGCCGGACCCGCCCGCCCCGGAGCCCGGATCGCCCGAACTGCTGCCACAGCTCGAATGGCCGGAAACCGACCCGGCGCACCAGACCAGAGCGGTCGCGTAGGTGGTGGTGCTGTCGCCGCTGCCCGGCGAGGCCGGGCGGCGAACGCCCGGTGTCAGCCGCGCCGCCGTGCGCAACTGGTCCTGGAGCAGGGGGTCGGGCAGCGCCCGCAGACCGTGCACCGCCACGAGATGGCCGGGGCGGGTGTCCGGGTGCGAGAGGGCGTACGCCGCGGCCGCCGCCCGGCCCGCGGGGGTGACACGGGCGGCGGCCCGGCCGGCGTTGACGGCGCCGCACACGATTCCCACGACCAGGGCGGGCAGCACCAGGGCGGGGAACAGAGCGGAGGACTCGCCCGCGAAGGTCACCACGACCGACACCACGATGGTCACGGGCAGCCCGAGGACGCAGCCCAGTACCAGGGCTATGCTGCCGTTGCGCCACGTGCGGCCCGCCCCGGGCGGGACCATCAGGCCACGGAACGCGAGGCCGTCGCCGATCTCCTGCACCGCCGCATTGGCCATCACGGCGTGCCGCAGAGTGTGCAGCGCACCGTTGGGGGCGGCGGCGAGCTCGGCGAGCACGGCCCGCTCCACCGGGTCGTACGCGACGGTGCTCCGCGCCGAGGCGACGCCGGGGCCACCGATGGCGAGGCGGTTGTCGGAGTACATCGTGGTGAGCGCGGTGTCCACGGCCCGGGAGGGGCCGCCGTTGAGGAACGCGATCTCCATGAGGTCGTCGGCCCGGCCGGGGCCGCCGCCGTCGGGGCCGCGGTGGAGGGCGGAGATGCCCCGGGCCAGTACGGCACAGGACGCGACCACGGCGGACGCGATCAGCACAGCGAGTACGGTCATGATCATCAGCGCGTCACTTCCGGACGAGTGCGGCACGCGCCGCACGGACGAATCGGGTCGTACGGCGGGGAGGGTGCGGGGCCGCGCGGTCCTGCCACCAGTGGGTCAGTCGGCGGCGGGCGGCCTCGTCCCCGGGCCGGCCGGTGGCCAGCAGCTGCTCGGCGAAGTCGAGGGCGTCGCGCCGGTACCCCGCGGTCATGGGGCGGGACTTGGCGTACCGGAGGAACTCGTCGCGGTAGGCGGCCCCCAGGATCTCCGGGAGTTCGGGGGCGACCTTGGCCACCACGTCGGCCCGCTTCCCGGCGAGCGCACCGCTCTGGACGCGCAGCCGCGCGGAGTCGAATCCGCCGGGGACGGGAGTCCCGGCGACCAGGGCGGAGAGCAACGCGGTCTGCCCCACGGCGACCCGGGTACGGGCGTTGTTCCCCTGCCCGGTCCCTGCCCCGGCCGTGCGACCGGCCACCGGTCCCGCGGCCACCGGTCCCGCCGCTGGGCGGTGCGCGCCCCGCGGCGGGGTCGCGGCCACCGGCCGCGCGGGGGTGCCGGCCTCGCCGCGCGGCGAAGCGGTGAGGGCCGGGACGGGCACCGGGCTTCCGGCGTACCGGGCCGGCCCGGGCTCCGCGTGGGCTTCACCCCGCCGGGGCGCGGCTGCGGCGGCGGGGCGCGGGGCCCGGGGCCCTGCGGCAGGCCGGGCCGGAAGCGTCACCGCGGCACGGATCGCGGCCAGCTCCCGGGCCAGTTCCTCCGCCGGCGGGAAGTTGTCGTCGCGTTCCAGGAGGACGCCCGGGGGGTCCGTCCGGGAGCGGAGGTCCGTCAGGATGTCGAGGACGGGCCGGGTCACGGGGTGGGCGTGCGTGTCGTGCCACACGCCGCCCTTCTCGATGCCGCCCGCCACGTGGACGTACGCGATCGCCTCCACCGGGAGCTCGTCGAGCGCCGCCGAGGGGTCCTCGCCCCGGTTCACGTGGTTGGTGTGGAGGTTGGCCACGTCGATCAGCAGGCGGACCCCGGTCCGGTCCACCAGCTCGGCCAGGAACTGACCCTCCGTCATGTCCTCGTCCGGCCAGTTGATCAGCGCCGCGATGTTCTCCAGCGCCAGTGGCACCGGAAGCGAGTCCTGCGCGATGCGGACGTTCTCGCACAGCACGTCGAGCGCGTCCCAGGTGCGCGGCACCGGCAGCAGGTGGCCGGCTTCCAGCCGCGGGCTCGCCGTGAGGGGGCCTCCCGCCCGTACGAACGCGATGTGCTCCGTGACGAGAGGGGAGCCCAGGGCTTCGGCCCGCGCCGCCAGGTCCGCCAGGCGGGCCGGGTCCGGGCGGTCCGCGCCGCCCAGGCCCAGCGAGACGCCGTGCGGGATCACCTTCGTACCGCGGGCGCGAAGGCGGAGGAGGGAGTCGGGGAGATGGCCGGGGCAGAGGTTCTCCGCCACCGCCTCCACCCAGTCGATGCCGGGCAGCCCCTCCACCGCTTCGGCTATCTCCGGCCGCCACCCGATACCCGTACCGAGACGCTCCATGATTCCCCCTCCTCCGCTTCGTGCAGGGGTAATGGCCCCGGCGAGCGGCGCCGAACCCGGAGGAGGGGACGTTCAGAGGTTGATTTGAGGTTAGGGCGACGGCTCGGGGCGGTTCGTATTGACCGCCGGGCTGCCGATCTCACCCTCCGGCTGTGCGGAGGGCTGCGAGGTGAAGGTCTGGTCGCCGGACGGTACGGCCGCCGGCGGTGACGGGACCGTCACGGAGCCGTCGGGCGGCGGCGGGCCGCTGGGGCTCGCGGTGGCGGTGCCCGCCGCCTCGTTCGCCAGGGCGTCGAAGTCGACCAGGCCGGTGGCCTCCAGCATGGTGATGTGGTCGAGCACGGTCTGGTTCGCGTCGGTCGCGAGCTGCCGTATCAGTGAGTTGCGGGTGGTGTGCCGCACCTGCGCGACGAGCGAGAAGACCTTGCCGTGCGCGTTGCGCAGCAGGTTGGCGAACTTCCGCTCGTACTCCGGACCGCTCGCCGCCGAGAGCTCCCGCAGCCAGCCCTGCTGCTGCTCGTTGGGCTGGTTCGGCAGCGGCACGTTGAGCTGGGCGGCCACCTTGCGGGCCCGCTTGTCGAGATCGGCGTGGCCGACGATCAGGTGGTCACCGGCCTCCTTGATCGCCTCGCTGGGGGCGCGTTCGAGTGCCTGCTGGCCGGCGGGAAGCTCCCAGAGACCGGCCAGGCGCACCTTGATCAGGAAATCCCGGTCGGTCGCGGACAGGGGACCCCACTGGGTCGCCACAGTCGAGGCGTTGAGGTTGGCCTGGCCGGTGCCCGAGCGGTCGGCGTAGGACCACACAGGGAAGGCGAGCGCGCCAATAGTGGCGACAAGTGCCGCGATGATGAGTGCCGTTCCGTTGATGCGTCGCAACAAAGTGTCTCCCGAGCCGATGCGTTACACCGTCGAACCAACCGCCTGCCGGGCGGCCGGACAACCTACTTGCAAGTATTCGTAGGTACGTATGATGCCGCCGGCGCGTTCAATGGCGCCCGGCGCGTATCCGGTTCAGGGCCGCCGCCCCCGACCGCGCAGCGCCGGATGGTCCGCGACCACAGTGCAGGAGCCGGGCGCGATCTCCGTGAACCCCGCGTCCCGCACTATCGGCAGTCCGCTCGCGGTGAGCTTCCGCCAGTGCTGCCCGTCCTCGGGCGTACGGACCGAGAGCGGGAAGCCGGCGTCCTGCCACGCCGTGCGGTCCGCCTCCGTCAGCTCCCACCAGGCCAGTTGGGCGCCGTGCCCGGCCTGCGCCATCGCCTTGCCCGCGGACATGTCGAGGTCCGGGCTCAGCCACAGCACCGCACCCTCGGGAAGGGCCGGGGACGGCGGCCGCTGATCGTCCAGGTCCGTACCGGAGACCTGGAGCTTCGCCAGCTCCTTGGGCCAGCCGTCCAGCGGTACGGGCGGGAAGACCCGTACCTCCGCGGCCTCCCCCGTGACCGTGATCCCCGGCAGCGCCGACGCCTTGCGCCACTCCGCGCCCCGCGCCCGCCGCACCACCTTGCGGATCCGGGCGTCCTGCCAGAGCCGCATCGTCTCGGCCCACTCGCCGTCGCCGAGGGACCGCTCGTCGCAGAGCATCACCAGCACCGCGCGGGCCGCGGTCTCCAGGGCGTCCGTGCGGGCCGGCGGATCGTCCTTCTCGATGTGGACGACGAGGGGCAGTACGAACTGCGGGGCCTCGTCGCGCGCCGTCTGCTCGTGCCGGAAGGGGCTGTCGGGGACGCCGGGGGTGTCGTTGTTGCTCACCGGCCCAGTCTGCCAGCAGGGTCTCCGGGCATCTCCTCCCCAGGTACCTTGGCGGAACGTACGGCTCCGGGCGAGGATGCTCCGCATGAAGAGCGATCTTTTTGCCACAGAGAACATGGCACAGCAGGCAACTGTCCCCGGAATGACCCTCCAGAACGCCAAGTCGGTGAAGTACGCCGTCAATGGCGAGATGCACGCGCGACAGGGCTCGATGATCGCCTTCCGCGGCAACCTCCAGTTCGAGCGCAAGGGTCAGGGCATCGGCGGGATGCTCAAGCGCGCCGTGACCGGCGAGGGCCTGGCGCTGATGGCCGTCCGTGGCCAGGGCGAGGCATGGTTCGCGCACGAGGCGCAGAACTGCTTCATCGTCGACATAGACCAGGGCGACGCGCTCACGGTCAACGGCCGCAACGTGCTGTGCTTCGACGCGACCCTCTCCTACGAGATCAAGACGGTGAAGGGCGCCGGCATGACCGGCGGCGGCCTCTTCAACAGCCTCTTCACCGGCTACGGCAAGCTCGCCGTGATCTGTGAGGGCAACCCGATCGTGATCCCCGTGACGCAGCAGCAGCCGGTGTACGTCGACACCGACGCGGTGGTGGGCTGGAGCGCTCAGCTCAGCACGTCGCTGCACCGCTCGCAGTCGGTCGGCTCCATGATCCGCGGTGGTTCCGGCGAGGCGGTCCAGCTGATGCTCCAGGGCGACGGCTTCGTCATCGTCCGGCCGAGCGAGCTGAAGCCGGAGAAGGCGGCGAGCAGCTGATCCGGCCGGAGCGAGCCTGCTCGGGCCCCGGTGGGCCCGAGTAGGCTCGTACGCATGGACGAGAAGGAACCGGTGTACGCCGAGTGCGTGCTGTGCGGGAAGCCGACCGAGTACCCGGAGTCGGTCAAGGGCGTCGTGTACTGCCCCGTCTGCGAGTGGCAGGAAGCGCAGCGCATGGCCTGCTCGGGGTGAAATCCCGTGGACAGACCGCCGGGCGGCCGGGATCATCCGCACGGTGACAGATCGAGACGAGCAGGGGCGGACGGAGCGGCAGGTCCGCTTCGTGGAGCTGGACGGGGCGGTCATGACCGCCCTGCTGGAACGTGACCTGGACGGGGCGAGTGCCGCGGCGGGGGTCCCCCTGACCGGCTTCTTCCTGACCGACAGCGCGCTGTGGCTGTGGCGTTACCGCCTCGGGCAGATGGCCGGTGACCCCGCGGGGGCGCGCTGGTGCGGGCGGCTCGCGGTGTGCGCGCCGGGCGGGGCGGTCGTCGGACACGGCGGGTTCCACGGTCCGCCCGACGAGCGCGGCATGGTCGAGGTGGGTTACGCCGTCGACCCCGCCTTCCGCCGCCGGGGATTCGCCAGGGCCACCCTCACCGAGCTCCTCCGCCGGGCCGCCGCCGAGCCGGGCGTGACCACCGTCCGGGCGTCGATCCGGCCCGACAACGTGGCTTCCCTTGCCACCATCGCCGGTTTCGGCTTCACCGAGGCCGGCGAACTGTGGGACGAGGAGGACGGGATGGAGACGCTGTACGAAGTACCGGCCGCCCGCCTGCTCAGCGCTTCATGAGCTCCGACACCTTCACGAAGCGGTAGCCGCGCTCGCGCAGTTCCGGCACGATCCGCCGGATCGCCTGCTCGGTCACCGGCGCCGCGCTGCGCGTGCAGTGCATGACCACCAGCGAGCCCGGCCGCACCCCGGCCAGGACCTGCTCGGCCACCGCGTCCCCGTCGCGCGCGAAGGCGTCGCCGCTGACCACGTCCCACTGGACCGCCGTCACCTTGGCCGGGGCGAGTGCGCGCAGGGCCTCGTCGTCGTAACAGCCGCCCGGGAAACGGAAGTACGGGACGATGTTCCGCGCCCCGGCCTTGCGAAACGCGGCGAAGGCGCGCTCGACATCGGTTCGCATCTTCTGAGTGGAGACCGTCGGCAGGCCGTAGCAGGGCGACTTGAAGGCGTGGTGGCTGTACGAGTGGTTGGCGATCTCGAAGAGCGGGTCCCGGCCGATGGAGCGCGCCTGGTCCGGGTACTCCTCGGCCCAGCGGCCCGTCATGAACACCGTCGCCGGGACGTTCAGCTCGCGCAGGGTCGCGATCAGGGCGGGGTTGTCGAAGCGCTCGCCGCGTGCGGCGCGCGGGCCCTGGTCCGCCGTCATGTCGGCGTCGAAGGTCAGCGCGACGGTTTTGGCACGGGTGCCGGGGGCGCGTTCGAAGACGGGGGTGAGACCGCCGGGGCCCGCCGCGAGGGTGGGGGCGGCGCGCTCCGGCCCGGAGTTCAGCGACGGCGACGGCGAGGCGGCGCCGGCGGGGCGGTCGGAAACAGACGCGGAGGCGGGTGGCGGAGCGGCGAGCGATCCCCGGGACTCGCCACTGCCGGTGCCGCATCCGGCGAGTGCCGCGCCGATTGCCGCCGCCGTCGCCAATCTTCGTACGAAAGTGGTCACTGACGGAAAGTATCCGATCATTCGCGAAGCTTCCGTCTGCTACGCGGGCACTACTGCCGAACGGGTGTCGGGGGCGGGCGGCCAAGCAGCCCGACGCGTCGGGTCGGGCGCCACCCGGCAGATCCTCGGATCAGAGGTCGCCCAGTAGCCCCCTGCGGCACTCCGCCGGGTCGAAGTCCGCCCGCGGATACCGCGGATCCAGCGCTACCACGTGTTCCAGCAGCAGCTGTCGACCGCCCAGTTGCGGTACCACTTCCGGTCGGCCGGGACCACGAACCAGGGAGCGGCCCCCTCGAGCAGCGCTCCGGCGCCACCTCGTACGCCTCCTGGTAGGCGTGCCACAGCGCACGCGCAGCGGCTCACTCAGCGCGCTCGCGGGCCCTCGCTGCTCCTTCGCGGGCCTCTTCCGCGCCTGCGCACCCCTCGCCGGTCGCATCCGCCCCCTGGATCCCGCGACGGCCCGGCGGAAACCGCGACCGCTGCGGGACCCGGCGACGCCGGGACGTGGCCCCGGCCCACGCTCCGGGCCGGCGGACTCCCGTTTCCCGCGAGGGGGCTGGCCCGCGCCGCCCGCCCTCTCCTGGTCAACTCAGCCGTGGAACGGGCCCGTTACGGCGAACGTCGTACCCGGCGTGTAGCAGTTCACGTACATCGTCGCGCAGTCCGGCGAGAAGGCGACGCCCGCGAACTCACCCCACTCCGGTTCCTCCGGCGAGCCGATGTTCTGCCGGCCGCGCGCCATCGCGTACACCTCGCCGCGCTTCGTCAGCCCGTACACGTGCTGCGCGCCGTTGCCGTCCTCGCACACCATCAGGCCGCCGCGCGGAGCCAGGCAGATGTTGTCGGGGGACTCGCCCGGCAGCTGGATGTCGGTGCTCGGTCCGAAGACCACGACCAGGGTCAGACGCCGCCTCTGCGGCTCGTACTTCCACACCTGCCCGAAGTGGTCGGCCGCCGAGCCCTCCGCGCTGCGCGCGAAGCTGGAGACGAAGTAGACCGCCTTGTCGCCCCAGTAGCAGCCCTCCAGCTTCTGGGCGTGGGTGATGCCCTTCCGGCCGAAGTCCTGGAGCCGGATCGGGGTCTCCTTCGCCAGCGGGTCCGGTACGGGCACCCACTCGACGCCGCCGAAGCTCGCGCCGGTCTCCTGGACCGCCGACAGGTCGGGTACGCCCGGGACGCGCATCGCCTCCAGGGCGCCGCCCGCGCGCAGCGAGCCGGTGCCGCCCAGCGGCTTCTCGGGCAGGAAGCGGTAGAAGAGGCCGAAGGGTTTCTGGAACGCGTCCTCCGTCTCGTACACGATGCCGCTGCGCGGGTCCACGGCGATCGCCTCGTGCTGGAAGCGGCCCATCGCGGTGAGCGGGACGGCGCCGGTGCGGCGCGGGTCGACGGGGTCGGCCTCGAAGATGAAGCCGTGGTCCTTGGTGTAGCCGTTGGTGCCGGCCTTGTCCTCGTTCTCCTCGCAGGTGAGCCAGGTGTTCCAGGGAGTGGGCCCGCCCGCGCAGTTGACGGCCGTACCGGCGATGGCGACTCGCTCGCCGAGGACGTTGTTGCGGCCGTCCAGGGCGATGGCCGTACAGCCGCCCTTGGCCGCGGGGTCGTACGTCAGGCCCTTGACGGTCGGCACGCCGATCGCGGCGGTGTGGCGGTTCTCGTGGTTGCGGACCAGGTGGACGCGGCCATGATGGCCTCTGAAGGCGCCCATGCCGTCGTGGTTGGAGGGGACCTTGCCCTCGCCCGAGCGCAGCGGCCCGCCCTCACGGGAGAGGACCTTGTAGCGGAAGCCCTCGGGCAGGTCGAGGAGTCCGTCCGGGTCGGGCACGAGCGGCCCGTAACCCCTGCGGCCCAGTCCCTGGGCGGCGGCCGTGCCGGCGAAGATCTCCGACACGGACCCGGCGAACGCGATACCGACGCCCAGGGCGCCCGCGCGGGCCAGGACCTGGCGGCGGGACGCGGGCGATGAGGCTGTTTCAGTCATGAGGTGTCTCCCTGCTGGCGGACAGGAACATGTGACCCGCACGTGTGTAGCACGCAAGTGATCTCACGTGAACCATGCGGGCCACACCGCCTCAAGCGTCGCATCAGCCCGACGCGTGCGCCCCAGGTCAGACGAGTGACGCGCTCAGCGTGATCGTCGTACCCGCCAGCGCCTGGCTGACCGGGCAGTTCGCCTTGCCTTCCTCGGCCGCCTTGACGAACGCCGCCTCGTCCATGCCCGGCACCTCGCCCTGCACGGTGAGGTGGACGCGGGTGATGCCCTCGCCCGGCACGAAGGTGACCTCGGCCTTGGTGTTGAGGCGGGTCGGCGGGGTGCCGGCCTTGGCGAGCACGTTGGAGAACGCCATGTTGTAGCAGCTGGACTGAGCGGCGGCGATCAGTTCCTCGGGGCTCGTCCTGCCGTTCGGCTCCTCGGTACGGGCCGGCCAGGAGACGGGGTACTCGCCGATGCCCGACGAATCGAAGGTCACGGTGCCCGTGCCCTTGAACAGGTCGCCTTCCCAGACGGTGTGTGCCTGACGCGTTGCAGCCATATCGATAGCCCTTCTCGCGGATGGTGATCCAGGCCCAACTTACTGCGCGATCAGGCCCTTCGCGTCGCGCGCCAGGGCGGTCAGCCGGGAGATCGCCCGGAAGTACTTCTTCCGGTAGCCGCCGTTCAGCATCTCTTCACTGAACAGCCGGTCGAACGGCAGCCCGGAGGCCAGCACCGGCACCTCGCGGTCGTACAGCCGGTCGGCGAGCACGACGAGCCGCAGCGCCGTCGACTGGTCGGGCACCGGACGCACGTCGGTCAGGCAGACGGCGCGCACCTCGTCGGTGAGCGCCCCGTAACGGCTCGGGTGGACCTTGGCGAGGTGGTCGAGCAACTGCGGGAAGGCGTCGAGGCTGGCGCCTTCGGTGGCGTACGCCGCCTTGGTGACCTGCTCGTCGGAGTACGGGGGAGGAGCCTCGGGCAGCCCGCGGTGGCGGTAGTCCTCGCCGTCGATGCGCAGCGGCCGGAAGTGCGCCGACAGGCCCTGGATCTCGCGCAGGAAATCGACGGCGGCGAAGCGGCCCTCGCCGAGCTTGCCGGGCAGGGTGTTGGAGGTGGCGGCGAGCGCCACGCCCGCTTCTACGAGCCTGCGCAGCAGTGACGACACGAGCACCGTGTCGCCCGGGTCGTCGAGCTCGAATTCGTCGATGCACAGCAGGCGGTGCCCGCTCAGCGTCCGCACGGTCTGCTGGAAGCCCAGCGCGCCGACCAGGTTCGTCAGCTCCACGAAGGTCCCGAAGGCCTTGAGCTCGCGGGGCGCCGGGGTGGCGTGCCAGAGGGAGGCGAGCAGGTGCGTCTTGCCGACGCCGTACCCGCCGTCCAGGTAGACGCCGAGCGGCGCGGCGGGCGCGGCGGGCTTCTTCCCGAACTCGAACCAGCGCCGCTTGCCGCCGCCGATCGCCGAGGCCCCGCCGAGACCGGCCGCGAAGGTGCTCAGGACCCGGACCGCCTCGGTCTGGCTCGGCTGGTTCGGGTCCGGGACGTACGTATCGAAGCGCACCGAGTCGAAGCGCGGCGGCGGCACCATCTCGGCGACCAGACGGTCGGCGGGGACGTGCGGCTCGCGTGCGCACAAGGACATGGGGGCCGCTTCGGCTATGGGAGCGGACCCATGAGCGGCGGTGGAGGACGACACGGGGCTCAAGTCTAGGCGCCGTGCCACACTGCTCGACATGCGACGCCTGTTCCCTGTGACCGACGAAACAGTCTCCGCCGCCTCCGCCGCCGCCGGCGAGTGGAGCCTCGACGAGCTGGCCGACGCCTACGCGTATCCGAAGGAGCGCGGAGCGTCGGGAGCCTGGCTCCGGGCCAACATGGTCTCCTCGCTCGACGGGGCCGCCCAGCACGAGGGCCGCTCCCAGCCGATCTCCTCCGACACCGACATGCGGATCTTCGGCACGCTGCGCGCGCTGGCGGACGTGGTGATCGTCGGTGCGGAAACGGTCCGTCTCGAGGGCTACCGGCCGGCCCGCGCGCGCGAGGCCTTCGCGGCGCGCAGAGCGGCCGCCGGCCAGGGCCCCGCGCCCGCCGTCGCGGTGGTCAGCGCGAGCCTGAACCTCGACTTCTCCTTGCCGCTCTTCACGTCCCCGCTGGTTCCGACGCTCGTACTGACCGGCGCCACGGCTCCGCTCGACCGGGTCCGGGCCGCCCGGGAGGCCGGGGCGGAGGTCCTGGTCGTCGGGGACGGCGCCACGGTGGATCCGCCGACCGCGGTGGAGGCGCTGGCGGAGCGCGGGCTCACCCGGCTGCTGACCGAGGGCGGGCCGCGGCTCCTCGCACAGTTCATCACCACCGGGGTGCTGGACGAGCTGTGCCTGACCGTCTCGCCGATGCTCACCGCCGGCCGCGCCCAGCGGATCGCCGACGGGCCCGGCGTGGCGGTCCCGGAACGCTTCGCACTGGCGTCCGTGCTGGAGGAGGCCGGGTTCCTTTTCACCCAGTACCGTCGGATCTGACAATCGGCGGAATTCGCCGTTCCGCTTAGCCCCCGCTGGGCACACTTACTCACGCAGACCCCGTGCGGGCACGGGGAAGGATGGTTTCCGCAGGGGGCCGGCGGCGCTACCCAGAAGCGCCGGCCCAAGAAGAAGAGAAGGGCGCCCGTCGTGTTCACGAGCGTATTGATGATCGAGAAGCCCCTGACTTCCGTCGACGTGGAATTCGTCACGACCCTCCACGGCGACGAGAGTGTCTCCTTCGTCGTCCTGATGCAGCCCCGCGGCGACCAGG
Organism: Streptomyces sp. NPDC055287; assembly: GCF_053646035.1. Taxonomy (NCBI): domain Bacteria; kingdom Bacillati; phylum Actinomycetota; class Actinomycetes; order Kitasatosporales; family Streptomycetaceae; genus Streptomyces; species Streptomyces sp. NPDC055287. The sequence goes on from NZ_JBSHNE010000001.1 coordinate 247,366, forward strand.
CCGACGTCCTCCTGCGCGCCATCGACGACGTAGCGCTCGGCCAGGTCGACGAAGCCGTCCGGGAGGCCGACGAGCCCCGCGGCGAGAAGGCGAAGCCGCTCGCGCAGCGCGGCCTGGAAGCGACCCTGGAGGCGCTGCGGGCGCACGGCAACCAGGCCGTCGGCCAGGTCGTCGAGGACCACCCGCTGGACCTGCTCAAGTCGGTCGTGTCCGAGACGGGAGCCGACGAAGTGATCGTTCTGACCGCGCCGCACTACGTCGAGGAGTTCTTCCACCGGGACTGGGCCTCCCGCGCCCGTCACAAGGTCGGCGTACCGGTGCTCAAGCTCTTCTCCCACAACGAATAGGCTGGGGCACCGCTCACACGTCACACCTTGGGAGACACACGTATGGCACCCGGCCTTCCCACCGCCATGGACCGACCGCACTTCATCGGCATCGGCGGCGCCGGAATGTCGGGGATCGCGAAGATCCTCGCCCAGCGCGGCGCACGGGTCGCGGGCAGCGACTCGCGCGAGTCCGCGACCGCCGAGTCCCTGCGCGCGCTGGGCGCCACGGTCCACATCGGCCACGCCGCCGCGCACCTGGCGGACGACTCGACGTGCGTCGTCGTCTCCAGTGCCATCCGCGCCGACAATCCCGAGCTGGTGCGCGCCGCCGAGCTCGCCATCCCCGTCGTGCACCGTTCCGACGCGCTGGCCTCGCTGATGGGCGGCCTGCGGGCCATCGCCGTCGCGGGCACCCACGGCAAGACGACCACGACCTCGATGCTGGCCGTCGCCCTGACCGAGCTGGGGCTCGACCCGTCGTACGCGATCGGCGGCGACCTCGAAGGCCCCGGCACCAACGCCCGGCACGGCGAGGGAGAGATCTTCGTCGCCGAGGCGGACGAGAGCGACCGCAGCTTCCAGAAGTACGACCCCGAGGTCGCCATCGTCCTCAACGTCGAGCTGGACCACCACGCCAACTACGCCTCGATGGACGAGATCTACGACTCCTTCGAGACCTTCGTCGGCAAGGTCGTCCCGGGCGGCACGCTCGTCATCTCGGCGGACCAGGCCGGCGCCGTAGAACTGACGTCCCGCCTCCGTGACCTGTCCACCCTGAAGATCGTCACGTACGGCGCCTCCCCGTCGGCCGACGTACGCGTCCACAAGGTCACTCCGCGCGGCCTGACCAGCGAGGTCACGGTCGTGCTCGACGGCCGCTACCTCACCTTCACGGTCTCGGTCCCCGGCAGTCACTACGCCCACAACGCGGTCGCCGCCCTGGCGGCGGGCGTCGCCCTCGGCATCCCGGCGCACAACCTCGCCTCCGCCCTCGGCAAGTACACCGGCGTCAAGCGCCGCCTCCAGCTCAAGGGCGAGGCGAACGGCGTACAGGTCATCGACTCGTACGCCCACCACCCGACCGAGATGACCGCCGACCTGGAAGCCATGCGCGGCGCGACAGCGGCCGGCGACTCGCCTTCCGGCCGCCTCCTCGTGGTCTTCCAGCCCCACCTCTTCTCCCGCACCCAGGAGCTGGCCACCGAGATGGGCCAGGCCCTGGCCCTCGCGGACGCCTCGGTGGTCCTCGACATCTACCCGGCCCGCGAGGACCCGATCCCCGGCGTCACCAGCACGCTGATCATCGACGCGGCCCGCTCGGCCGGCGCCGACGTGACGCCGGTCGCCGACAAGGCGACGGTTCCCGACGTGATCGCGGGAATGGCGAAGCAGGGCGATCTTGTTCTCACGATGGGAGCGGGCGACGTGACGGATCTCGGCCCGCAGATCCTTGCCCGTCTGTCGAACTGAGGGAGCCCCCATGTCGTACGACGTCGAGAAGCCCGACGAGCAGTGGCGCGCGGAACTGACCCCCGCCGAGTACGCCGTCCTGCGCCAGGCCGGCACGGAGCCCGCGTTCGTCGGTGAGTACACGGACACCAGGACGACCGGCGTGTACTCCTGCCGCGCGTGCGGGGCGGAGCTGTTCCGCTCCGACACGAAGTTCGAGTCGCACTGCGGCTGGCCGTCGTTCTACGACCCGAAGGACACGGACGCGGTCGAGCTGATCTCGGACGCCTCCCACGGCATGGTCCGCACCGAGGTCCGCTGCGCGAAGTGCGGCTCGCACCTGGGCCACGTCTTCGAGGGCGAGGGCTACCCCACCCCGACCGACCAGCGCTACTGCATCAACTCCATCTCGCTGCGGCTGACCCCCGACGAGGCCTGAGCCCGAAAGAGGACGTCCTTGACCCCGCGGCCGCGGTACCTCAGTAATCCAGGGGAGCCTGTCTACGACGTGATGGAACGCAGGCACATCGATGTCGCGCAGGCGCACGACGAGCCCGCCCTTCCCGATCTGTTCACCGCCATCTACCGCACCAACCGCTGGGGTTCCGGCGAGACGCGGTCGGGACCGGGGTCGGAGGTCCAGCGGATGAAGGGCGTCATCACCCTGCTGGGCGAGCTGGTCAGGGACCTGGGGATCCGGTCGGTGCTCGACGCGCCGTGCGGGGACTTCAACTGGATGCAGTACGTCGACCTCGGCGGCGCCAGCTACACGGGCGGCGACATCGTGGCCGAGCTGATCGAGGACAACGCGCAGCGCCACCGGGCGGCCGGGCGGACCTTCCAGCTGCTCGACTTCACGGCCGAGCGGGTGCCGCGGGTCGACCTCATCCTCTGCAGGGACGCGCTGGTGCACTTCTCCTACCAGCACGTGATCGAGGCGCTGACCCGGTTCAGGGACAGCGGGTCGCGGTTCCTGCTCACGACGACGTTCGCGCACACGCTGACCAACACCGACATCCTCACCGGCTGGTGGCGGCCGATCAATCTGCGGCTGGCCCCGTTCGGGCTGCCCGAGCCGCTGCGGGTGCTGCGGGACGACGAGTCCGACGACTTCTACGACGACAAGGTGCTGGCGCTCTGGGACCTGCGGCAGATCCCGGCACGGTTCGCCTACGAGCAGCCCGCAGGGGCCGTCCGGTCAGGCGCCTGAGCCGTCCGTGTCCGCCGGCGACTCCGTCCGCAGCCGGGCCACCAGCAACAGCGCGTCCGCTGCCGCCCGGGTGCGGGGATGACGCTCGCCGAAGACCTCCCGGCACGTCTCATGGACGGCCGTGAACTCGGCTTCGGCGGCAGCCGGCCGGTTGCTGTCCTTGAGCAGGCCGGCGAGGTTGTGGCGGACCG
>NZ_JBSHNE010000001.1:250644-271461 GCF_053646035.1 Streptomyces sp. NPDC055287
CGAGGGTGCCGGGGTGGCGGGGGCCGAGGGTGTCGGTGCAGTCGGCGAGGACGGAGCGGTATTCGTGCTCGGCCCGGTCGGTGCGCCCGCGCAGGCGCAGGACGTGGGCGGCGCCGTGCCGTACCGACAGCGTGAGCAGGTGCTGCTCGCCGAGAACGGTACGACGGGCCTCGTACACCTCGCGGAACTCCGTCTCCGCCTGGAGCAGTTGACCTCTGTCCTTGAGCAGGTCGGCCAGGTTGTGGCGGACCGCGAGGGTGCCGGGGTGGCGGGGGCCGAGGGTGTCGGTGCAGTCGGCGAGGACGGAGCGGTATTCGTGCTCGGCCCGGTCGGTGCGCCCGCGCAGGTGCAGGACGTGGGCGGCGCCGTGCCGTACGGACAGCGTGAGCAGGTGCTGCTCGCCCAGCAGCGTGCGGCGGGCGGCGTACACCTCGCGGAACTCCGCCTCCGCGTCCTCGAGCTGGCCGCGCTCCTTGAGGAGGTCGGCGAGATTGTGGCGTACCACCAGCGTGTGCGGATGCATGTCCCCCAGCAGCCTGCGGCGCACCTCGAACACCTCGCGGAACTCCTGCTCCGCGTCGCCGGGCCACCCACGGTCGCGCAGCACCGTCGCCAGTCCGTACCGGGCGGCCACCGTGTCGGGGTGGTCCTCGCCGTGCAGCTCGCGGCGTAACCCCAGGACGGTCCGGAACTCCCCTTCCGCTTCCGTCAGAAGGCCCCGGTCGCGCAGGACGTCCGCGAGGTCGTGACGGACGCCCAGGGTGCTGGGGTGCCCGGCGCCCAGCACCTCCACGCACAGTTCGAGCGTCTCCCGCAGCTCCTGCTCGGCGTGGGCGAACATGCCGCGCTCGTGCAGTACCTGAGCCACGTCGTGCCGCGTCGTCAGCGTGTCGGGGTGGCGGTCACCGAGCGCCTCGCGGTACGCGGCGAGCACCAGCCGGTACTCCTCCTCCGCCTGCCCGAGCAGGCCCCGCTGCTGCGACATGCGGGCCACGCCCTTGCGGGCCGCGAGCGTCTGCGGATCGGCTTCCCCGAGCAGCGTGCGGCGCATGGCGTACACCGTCCGGTACGCCGTCTCCGCCTCGGCGGTACGGCCCCGGTCGTCCAGCAGCTCGGCCAGCGCGTGCCGCGCGTCGGCGGTCTCACCGGCGCCGTCGCCGTAGAGGGCGCGCGTGTCGTCGAGGATCGTGCGCAAAAGGTCCTCGGCCGGCGCGAGGCGGCCGCGCAGCTGGAGCAGGTGTGCGGCGGCGGAGCGTACGTCCAAGGCGTCCGGGTCGAGCGGGTCGCAGGCGACGGCGACGCGCTCGCACGCGTCGAGCACTGCCTCGGCCCGGTCGAGCCAGCCGACCTTGAACAGGTGCCGAGCCCCGGCCGCCGCCGCGCGCAGCGCCTTCGGGACAAGCTCGGGTCCGGCCTCGTACGGATCCGCGATCAGGGCCAGCGGGGCGTCGCAGTGCGGCAGCAGCAGTCGCCAGTGCGGCCAGTCCCTGGGGTCGTCCACGCTCAGCTCGGCTGCGGCCGAGGCCACGAGGTCGGCGACCGCCAGCGCGTAGTGCTCCTGATGCTCGGCGAGGTCCTGCTGGCGCCGGCCCGCGTCACGCACGAGCGGGTGAAGAAGCAGCGTACGGGCGGCCTCACCGTCTGCCGCGGTGGGCGGGGTGTGCAGTTCGATGAGGCCGAAGTCGGCGAGGGCGGTGAGCGCGGTGAACAGCTGGTGGGGCGTCACACCGGGCAGCAGGCCGGACGCCGCGAGACGGTCGGGGTTCAACAGGCCGACCAGGGGCACCGGCGCCTCGCCCAGGCAGCACAGCAGCCGCATCAGGGGGCGGGCCTGCGCGATGCCCCGGCGCTCCAGCAGGTCGAGCGAGAGCTCCCACGTGCGGCTCACCGGCACGGCGCCGCCGCGCGGAGCGTGGCCACCGGGCGGTTCCTCGTCCAGCAGCTCGGTGAAGCGGTCGTCCAGCGCGGCCCGGTAGTCGGCGTACGTGCGGATGGCGCTGGTCCCCGGCCAGGCCGGGAAGGCGGAGGCGGCGGCGAGATGGGCGCCCGCGATGCGCAGCGCCAGCGGCAGGCCGCCGAGTCTGCGGGCCAGCAGCAGCGCGTCCTCGCGCGGGCCCGCCAGGTCGCCGGCGAGGTCGCGCAGGACGTGAGTGGCGTCGGTCTCGTCCAGGGCGTCCACGGGGTGGAGGGTCGCCCAGGGGCCCCAGGTCGCCGGGCTGCTGTCGCGGCTGGTGAGCAGGACCAGCCCGGGCAGCTCGGCGGCCGGGCGGATCCAGCCGGTCCCCTCGGCCAGGCGGCCGTGCGGGGCCAGGTACTCGGGCTCGTCGGCGTTGTCGACGACCAGCAGCCAGGGGTACGCCGTGTCGCACAGCCGCCGCCACAGCAGGTCGGTGGCGCTGGACCGGCCCGACCACGCGCGGTCGATGAGGTCGGCGGGCGTACCGAGAGCGGCGACCACCTCCCGCATGCCGGCGCTCAGCGCGGCCTGGTCCGACGCGCTCACCCACCACGTGGCGACGCCCAGCGCGGCAGAGTGTGCGGCGATCTCCAGGGCCACCGTGGTCTTCCCGCCGCCGCCCATGCCGTGCAGTACCTGGACGCCCGAAGTGGGCTTGCCGACCAGCTGTTTGAGGGTGTCGAGCAGCCGCTCGCGGCCGCGCACCCGCCGGTCGAGCCGTCCGAGCGGAGGCGCGATCGTGAGCGATCCGGGCGCAGTGCCGAAGGAGCGCGGGGCGCCGGTCATGGCGGGACCGGCGGCGGGGCCGAGTTCGAAACGGGCGCCGGGGCCGGTGGCGTGCACGGTCTGGTGCACGACGGTCACCGCCGCCACGGGTAAGGCCCCCGAGAACTCCTCCACGAAGGCGCCGAGCCGCCCGGAGAGAGCGGGGTCTTCGGCGAGAAGCGCCCGCAGATGGGCGTGCCACTGGTCCCGCTGCTCGCGCATGACGAACGCCTGCTGCTCGGCAGGCGTCGCGTCGATCAGCTGACGCGTCCGCTCGAGCTCCTCCACGACCTCGGTGCCCCGCCGCCCGAACATCCGCCCGAGCCGGCGGCGCGCGGTGGCCCACGCGTCCGTGGTCATCAGCGCCACCATGGTTCCCGCCGCGGCGGCGGTGGTCTGTGCCAAGAGCTCTGCCCCGAACATGAAAGACCCCCCTTGGGCACCCAACTCGACGTTTCTGCCCGTATGTTCAGGGTCTCATGTCACTCCACGGACGTCAGCGGACCGACGGGCGGTCAGGGCGGCGGATGTCCTGCGCGGGGCGCCCCAGCTCCTTGCGGAAGAGGGTGAGGACGTTGTCGCCGAGGATCTTGCGGACGGTTTCCTCCGGCACGCCGCGGGACAGCAGGGCCTCCGTCACCAGGGGGAGTCCTCGGGGGCCTTCGATGCCGGAGAGGGACCAGGGGAAGCCGTAGTCGGGCTCGCAGCAGGGTGGCGTGATGTCACCGACGACCTCCTGGATGAAGTCCGGGCCCAGGCCCACGTGGTCGGCCCCGGCGACCTCGGTGATGTGCAGGATGTGGTCGGTCAGGCGGTCCAGGGTGCACTCGGCCGGGTCGTCGGCCAGGAACTCCGGCAGGAAGTTCACGCACACCGTGCCGCCGGTCGCGGCGATGCCCCGGAGCTGGGCGTCCGTGAGGTTGCGGTGGTGGTCGCGCAGGGCGCGCGCCGAGGAGTGGGTGGCCAGGACGGGGCGGGTGGCGAGTTCGAGGACGTGGGCGACGCCGGACGCGCTCAGGTGCGACACGTCGAAGAGGATGCCGAGGCGTTCCATCTCGGCCAGGGCCTCGACCCCCGCCTCCGTGAGGCGGCTTCCGGCGGCATCCTCGCCGCTGCCGTCGGCCAGCGGCGTGCGGCCCCAGTGGGCGAGGGACGCGATGCGTATGCCCAGCCGGTGGAGCGTGGGGAAGAGTTCCACGCTGGCGTCGATGCCGGGTGCGCTCTCCAGGGCCAGCACCAGGGCGATCCGGCCTGACGCCGACGCCGCGTCGATGTCGGCGCCGTCCAGGCACAGCACGACCTCGTCGGCGTTGCCCTCGGCCAGGGTGTGCGCGCACTCGATCATGCGCAGCGTCTCGCGCAGCGCCCCCTCCGGGCGGAACCGGTCCTCGATGAAGACCGGCAGCACCTGGAGGTCCACCCCGCCCTCCCGCAACTGCGGCAGCCACCGTTCGCGGAAGAAGTCCGCCCAGCGGCGCGGCGGGCGGGCGGTCACCGCCAGGAGGAGGTCGTTGTGGGTGTCGGCTACTACGGCGCTCTGGTGCAGTGCGGGAGTGGGCATGGGGCGGGATGCTACGCGGGCCCGGCCCGCTCCGCGGAGCATGTTCCGCGGGCCTACGCGACTCCCCGCGCCAGCCGCAGCGTCAGGATCTGGAACGGGCGCAGGGCCAGCTCCACCGCGCCCTCCCGGGTGAGTTCGTACGTCGGCGACCCCGCCAGGGGGCGCTCCAGCAGGTCCGTCTCCCCCACGGAAACGACCGGGAATCCCGTTGCCAGTGTCGCCGCCGCGCGCCCGCCCGCCGCCTCGTACAGCCGCACGATCACATCACCGCTGTGGTCCTCCGCCAGCTTGACCGCCTCGACGACGACACGGTCGTCGTCGGACGAGACCAGCGGCTCGACGGCGGTGCCGGCGCCCCTGACCGTACGCTCGGGAAGGTTGATCCAGTGCCCCTCACGCACGGCGTCGACCACCGTCGCCCCCGGCACGAGCGCGAACCGCAGGCGGTGCGTGCCCTGGTCGGTATCCGGGTCCGGGTAGCGCGGGGCGCGCAGGAGGGAGAGGCGGACGGTCGTGGTCCGGCCGCCGTCCTCCCGCACGGTACGGGTCACGTCGTGGCCGTACGTCGAGTCGTTGACGATCGCCGCACCCCACCCCGGCTCCTCCACCTGGATCCAGCGGTGCGCGCAGATCTCGAACTTGGCGGCCTCCCAGGAGGTGTTCGTGTGGGTGGCGCGGAAGACATGCCCGAACTGCGTCTCGGCGGCCGACCTGTCGGCAGCCACGTCGAGCGGGAAGGCCGCCTTCAGGAACTTCTCCGTCTCGTGCCAGTCGACGTCCGTCTCGATGTCCAGGACCTTCGCGCCGGAGCGGAGGATGAGGCGCTGTACGGCTGCCGAACTGCCGAAGGAGCGCGTGACCGTCACCACCGCCCGCTCTTCGGCCGACTCGGTGAGGGTGACGCTGTCGGCGTCCACCAGGTCGGTGACGTTGTGGCGGTAGAACGCGTCGATGTCCCACGCGTCCCACATGTTCGGGAAATCCGGGTGGATCTGGAGCAGGTTGGCGGTCCCGCCGGGCGCCACCGCCTCCCGCCGCGCCCCCAGGTCGTACGCCGAGACCACCAGGCCGCGCGCGTCGACCACGATCCGCAGCAGGCCGTTGGCGAGCGTGAAGCCGCCGGACTCGTGGCGCACCACCGTGACGGCGTCCGACGTACGGGGCGGGACGACCGCCGCACCTCCCGCCGGTACCGAACGGCGGGCGTGCGGGGCCGGGTTGAAGGTCATTTCCACCCGCCCGTCTCCCGCCAGCGCCGTCCGGGCGGCCGCCGTGATCCCCTCCAGCTCCTCCCGCACCCGCGCGTACGTCGCCCGCGCCTCCCGGTGGACCCACGCGATCGACGAGCCCGGCAGGATGTCGTGGAACTGGTGCAGCAGGACCGTCTTCCAGATCCGCTCCAGGTCCTCGTACGGATAGGAGTAGCCGGCCACCCGCACCGCCGCCGTCGCCGACCACAGCTCGGCCTCCCGCAGCAGCGACTCGCTGTGCCGGTTGCCCTGCTTGGTCTTCGCCTGTGAGGTGTACGTGCCCCGGTGCAGCTCCAGATACAACTCGCCCGCCCACACCGGCGCGTCCGGGTACTCCGCCTCCGCCTTCGCGAAGAAGGCGGAGGGCTTCTCGACCGTGACCCTCGGCGAGCCCTCCAGGTCCCGCAGCCGCTCCGCCCGCGCCAGCATCTCCCGCGTGGGGCCGCCACCGCCGTCACCCCACCCGAAGGGCACGAGCGAGCGCGAGGCCCGGCCCTTCTCGCGGTAGTTGCGGGCCGCGTGTGCCATCTGCGCGCCGCCGAGATCGGAGTTGTACGTATCCACGGGAGGGAAGTGTGTGAAGACGCGTGTGCCGTCGATTCCCTCCCACCAGAAGGTGTGGTGGGGGAACGCGTTGGACTGGCTCCATGAGATCTTCTGGGTCAGGAACCACTTGGAGCCCGACAGCTTGACCAGCTGCGGCATCGCCGCCGTGTAGCCGAAGGAGTCCGGCAGCCAGACCTCGTTCGTGTCGATGCCGAACTCCTCCAGGAAGAACTTCTTCCCGTACAGGAACTGACGGGCCATCGCCTCCCCGCCCACCATGTTGGTGTCCGACTCGACCCACATCCCGCCGACCGGTACGAACTGGCCGCTCCCGGTCTTCTCCCTCACCTTCGCGAAGACTTCCGGCCGGTGCTCCTTGATCCAGGCGAGCTGCTGCGCCTGCGACATCGCGAAGACGAACTGCGGGTGGGTGTCCATCAGGGCCACCACGTTGGAGCAGGTACGCGCCACCTTCCGCACCGTCTCGCGCAGCGGCCACAGCCACGCCGAGTCGATGTGCGCGTGCCCGACGGCGCTGACGCGGTGCGCGGAGGCGTTCGCGGGGGCGGCCAGGGCGCCGGTCAGTTCCGCGCGGGCGCGGGCGGCCGTACCGGCGACATCGGCCAGGTCGAGGGCGTCCAGCGCGCGCTCGACCGCCCGAAGGATCTCCCAGCGGCGCGCGTCGCTCTCCGCGAGCTCGGTCATCAGCGAACCCAGCACCTCCAGGTCCTGGACCAGCTCCCACACCTCGGCCTCGAAGACCACCAGGTCCATCCGCTCGACGCGGTAGAGAGGCTCGGGCGACGAGGTCAGCCTGTCTCCCTCGTACGTCGGTGTCTGGCCGGCCAGCACCGGATTGGACGCGGCCTCGACGTACAGCAGCACCTCCTCGCCGCCCTCGGCCGGGTCGCCGATCCGCACCCAGTCGTTGAACGGGTTGAGGGCCTTCACCGCCTCCCCGTCGGCACGGTAGACCAGGCCCTCGCATTGGAAGCCCGGCATCCGCCGGTCGAAGCCGAGGTCGATGACGGCCTCGACGGTGCGTCCCCGCCACTCGCCCGGCACCCGCCCCGTGACCCTGAACCACGTGGTGCCCCACGCCGGGCCCCACGGCTGCCCCGCCGCGGCCGGCTCGTACCCGGCGGACAGGCCCTCCGCGACCGGCACCGGCTCGCCAGGGGCCACCCACTTCGCGACGGTCAGGGGCAGCGGCCGGGAGCGTACGGCGGGCTTGACGCGCTCGGCGAGGACGCGGCGCAGGCGGTGTTCCACGATGCTTCGGTCGTCATGCATGACGTGACTCCGATGGTGGGGAAGACGGCCCTCGGTGATCGGCTACCCGCTCCGGCCGGCCCTCAGGCGGGCTGGAGCAGATCCCAGCGGTTGCCGTACAGGTCCTCGAAGACCGCGACCGAGCCGTACGGCTCATGGCGCGGCTCCTCCAGGAAGCGGACGCCCGCCGCCGTCATGCGGGCGTGATCGCGCGCGAAGTCCTCGGTGTGCAGGAAGAAGCCGACGCGCCCGCCCGTCTGCCCGCCGACGCGCGCGAGCTGGGCGTCGTCCTTCGCACGGGCCAGCAGCAGCCCCGTACCGCCGGCGGAACCGGGCGGGCTGACGACGACCCAGCGGGAGCCGTCGCCGCGGTCGGTGTCCTCGGCCAGTTCGAAGCCGAGGGCGCCGGTGTAGAAGGCGATGGCGTCGTCGTAGTCACGGACGACGAGGGTGACGAGGGCGATGTGCGACATGGGTGTCTTCCTACCCCACGCCGTGCCTTCCCACGGTGACATTTCCGGCTCCGCCGCACCGGGGCGCCGTACGAGCCCCGTCCCAGGCGCGGCCGGGGCACCGGGGGGGGCTTGCCCCCGGCCCGGTCCCCGCCCTCACAATGCCCGCATGGAACCGCACCGCCTCGTGGACCGCGCCCGCTGTCTCGTAGTCCCCGGCCGCCGCCGCGTCCTCGGCATCGCCGGGCCGCCCGGGGCCGGCAAGTCCACCCTCGCCGCCCACCTCGTCGACCGCCTCGGCGGACTCGCCGTACTCGTCCCCATGGACGGCTTCCACCTCGCCGGAGCCGAACTGGAGCGCCTCGGGCGTACGGACAGGAAGGGCGCCCCGGACACCTTCGACGCCGCCGGTTACGCCGCCCTGCTGGCCAGGCTGCGCAGCCCCGAGGCTCCCGACACGGTCGTCTACGCGCCCGCCTTCGACCGGTCGGCCGAGGAACCCGTGGCGGGCAGTATCGCGGTGCCGGGCCCGCAGGACGTACCGCTCGTCGTCACCGAGGGCAACTACCTGCTGCTCGACGAGGGTCCCTGGGCGCGCGTACGGGACCTGCTCGACGAGGTCTGGTTCCTGGAGCTCGACCAGGACGAGCGGGTACGCCGCCTCGTCGACCGGCACGAGCGGTTCGGCAGGTCCCGCCCGGCCGCCGAACGCTTCGTCCACGCGTCGGACGAGGTCAACGCGTGCCTGGTCGCACCCGGCCGGGAGAGTGCCGACCTCGTGGTCACCTTCGCCCCGGGCGCCGCCCCGCAACCGGCTCGCGAGGAGACCCGGCGCCGGGCAGGATGAGGCCATGTCCTCCGCGCCCCGGCCCTTCGTGCCCGCCGCCTCCGCCCCGGCCCCCGCGCCCTTCACCGCCGACGACTACCGCGCCCGCATGGCCCGCGCCGCCCAGTCGGCCGCGGACGCCGGCCTGGACGGCGTGCTCGTCGCCCCCGGACCCGACCTGGTGCACCTCACCGGATACCGGCCCACCGCGATCACCGAACGCCTGACGCTGCTCGTCCTGTCCGTGGAGCAGGACCCGGTGCTCGTCGTGCCGACCCTGGAGGCACCGGACGCCGAGCAGGCCGCCGGAGCCTCCGCACTCACCCTGCGCGACTGGACGGACGGCAAGGACCCGTACGCCGTCGCCGCACCGCTCCTGGACGTCGCCGGCCGCTTCGCGGTCAGCGACAACACCTGGGCGATGCATCTGCTCGGCCTCCAGCAGGCACTGCCGAGCACCTCGTACGTGTCCCTGACCGCGGCTCTGCCCATGCTGAGGGCCGTCAAGGACGCCGCCGAGCTGGCCCGCCTGGAAGCGGCGGGCGCGGCCGCGGACGCGACGTACGAGGAGATCCTCAGGGTCCGCTTCTCCGGGCGGCGCGAGACCGAGGTGGCCGCCGAACTCGCGCACCTGCTCACGCAGTCGGGGCACGAGCAGGTGGACTTCACCGTCGTCGGCAGCGGCCCGAACGGCGCCAACCCGCACCACGAGGCGGGCGGCCGCGTCATCGAGGAGGGCGACATGGTCGTACTCGACTTCGGCGGCCTCAAGCACGGCTACGGCTCCGACACCTCCCGTACGGTCCACGTCGGCGCCCCGACCGCCGAGGAGCAGCGGGTCCATGACGTCGTACGGGAGGCCCAGCAGGCGGCGTTCGAGGCGGTGCGGCCCGGGATCGCCTGCCAGGACGTGGACCGGGTGGCGCGCGCGGTCATCACCGGGGCCGGGTACGGGGAACGGTTCATCCACCGCACCGGACACGGCATCGGCGTGACCACACACGAACCGCCGTACATGATCGAGGGCGAACGGCAGCCGCTCGTACCCGGCATGTGCTTCTCCGTCGAGCCCGGCATCTACCTCCCGGGGCGCTTCGGCGTCCGCATCGAGGACATCGTGACCGTCACGGAGGACGGCGGGCGCCGCCTCAACACGACGGCCCGCGAGCTGGCCGTCGTCGGATGAGCCTGTCGGCGGCTCGGGCCGGCTGCCGGGCCGCCGAGGGCCCCCGTCGGCCCTCCTTGTCCGTCGGCCGCACCGCCGGTCAGCTTCCGGCGGGGCCCAGTACGACACAGGACTCCGGCGGCAGGTGCAGCAGCCCGTCGGCGCCCGGCGCGTCGACCGGCTCCCAGGCCGCGAGGACGCGGCTGAGGCCGTTGCGGCCGAGGCCGATCGTGGCGGGCTCCTTCGCCAGGTTCACCGCGACGCGGATGTCGCCGCGCCGGTACGCCAGCCAACGGGCGCCCTCGTCGTACGCGACCTTGACCGCCGCCAGATCGGGGTCCGCGAGGTCGGGCCGCTCGCGGCGCAGCGCGATCAGCTCGCGGTACCAGGCCAGCACGCGCGCGTGGGGCTCCTTCTCCTGCTCGGACCAGTCCAGGCAGGACCGCTCCCTGGTCCGCGGGTCCTGCGGGTCCGGGATGTCCTCCGCCGCCCATCCGTGCGCGGCGAACTCCCGCCTCCTTCCCTCCCGTACGGCCTGGGCGAGCTGCGGGTCGGTGTGGTCGGTGAAGAACTGCCAGGGGGTGCGGGCCGCCCACTCCTCGCCCATGAAGAGCATGGGGACGTACGGGCCGGTGAGGACGAGCGTGGCGGCGCAGGCGAGCAGGCCGGGGGAGAGCGTGGCGGAAAGCCGGTCTCCGAGGGCTCTGTTGCCGACCTGGTCGTGGGTCTGGGAGTAACCCAGGAAGCGGTGTGCGGCGGTTCTCGTGCGGTCCACGGAACGGCCGTGGACGCGTCCCCGGAACGTCGAGTACGTACCGTTGTGGAAGAACACCTGGGTGAGCGTCTTGGCGAGCGCGCCCAGGGGGGCGCGGGCGAAGTCGGCGTAGTAGCCCCGGGATTCGCCGGTGAGAGCGGTGTGCAGGGCGTGGTGGAAATCGTCGTTCCACTGCGCGTGCAGACCGAGCCCCCAGGACTCGCGCGGGGCGGTCGTGCGGGGGTCGCCCTGATCGGACTCGGCGATCAGGAAGAGTGACCGTCCCACCTCGGTGGAGAGCGTGTCGACGGCTGCCGACAGCTCCTCCAGGAAGGTCAGCGCGCGGGTGTCGGCGAGGGCGTGCACCGCGTCGAGCCGCAGCCCGTCGACGCAGTAGTCACGCAGCCAGGCGAGGGCGCTGCCGAGCAGGAACGCGCGCACCTCGTCGGACCCGGGCGCGTCCAGGTTGACGGCCGAACCCCAGGGGGTGTGGTGCGTGTCCGTGAAGTACGGGCCGAACATGGGCAGGTAGTTGCCGGAGGGGCCGAGGTGGTTGTGGACGACGTCGAGCACGACGCCGAGCCCGAGGCCGTGCGCCGTGTCGACGAAGCGCTTGAGCCCTTCGGGGCCCCCGTACGGTTCGTGCACGGCCCACAGGGACACGCCCTCGTACCCCCAGCCGTGCGTTCCCGGGAACGGGCAGACGGGCATCACCTCGACGTGGGTGACGCCCAGCTCGGCCAGATGGCCGAGCCGGCGGGCGGCGGCGTCGAAGGTGCCCTCGGGTGTGTACGTACCGATGTGCAGCTCGTAGAGGACCGCTCCCGCCAGGGGAACGCCGCCCGGCCAAGCCGTCCCCCACTCGTGCGCGTTGTGGTCCACGACGGCGCTGAGGCCGTCGGGACCGTCCGGCTGGCGGCGCGAGCGGGGATCGGGGAGTACGGGCCCGCCGTCGAGGGAGAAGCCGTAGCGCGCTCCCTCACCCGCGTCGGCCTCGGCCGTCCACCACCCCTCCCGCGCCGGATCGCGCTCCATGGCGTGCGTCCCGCCCGCCAGCTGAAGCTCTGCCTGCTCGGCCTTCGGTGCCCACACCTCGAACCGCACGGGCGGCCCCTCTCGTCGACGATGCCGCCACCCATGGTGCGTCAGACGGGCATGGTCCGCCGGTAATTCGTCAGCTCCACGTCATATTGACCGTGCGCTCGAAATTCACGTACCCGGCGCGTTCGAACGACTTGGCCATCGGAACGTTGGCGAGGTCCGTCGACGCGCGGATGCGGGGCACGTCCTGGGCGGCGAGGACGCGGGTGCCCTCGGCCAGGATGTCGTCGATGTAGCCGTGCCCCCGGTGGGCGGGCACGACACCGATGTAGGCGATGATGTGGTGGTAGTTGTTGCGCGCCGGAACGACGAATCCGACCGGTGCGCCGCCGTCGGGGAGTTCGGCGATGCGCCACCACTCGCGCGGCGAGGAAAGGCCCGCGAACTCCTCCTCGAACTGCAGCTCCGCGGCCTCGCGCGGACTGAGACCCGACGTCAGGTCGGCCTGGCTGTGCGCGTCGAGCGTGCCCTCCAGGACCAGCGTCATCAGCGCGATGAGCTCCTCCTGGCCGTTCGGGGGACGGAACGTCAGCCGGCCGGTGGGCTCGGGCAGCGGGGTGCCGGGCCGCCATTCGAGACGCAGACGCTCGACGAGCAGCCGCGCACCGGTCTGTTCCAGGACCTTGATCCGCGCCGCGACCACATCGTGCGCCGCGTCGTCGTCGTGCCAGTCCGGCGGTATGAAACGGCCGTACTCGGGACGGGGCGCACCGGTCGGCAGAACGGCGGCCGACGCGGTCTCCAGGAGCCGCAGGCCGATCTCGCCGCGCTCCGGCTCCGCGAGCGTGTCGTCCAGGTCGAAGAAGTCGAGGGCGCTAGGCGGTTCGCCGGCCCTGGAGGTCCACCAGGAGAGGCGGGCCAGCACCCGGTCCCCGCGCAGCGCCACCCACATCCATTCCGGGCGGCGACGGCCGGTGGCCAGGTCGTCCGCGAGTTCGTGGTCGAGGACGTACGTGAGCCGGCAGAAGAGACCGAGCTCCTCGGGTCCCGTGAGCGGCCGTACGGTCGGTTCCTGGTCCTGCGGTGTCGCGGTCAAGCGGTCCCCCTGTGACGTGTGAGTACGCAGACGGTAACAAGATCATCCGGGATTCGATACGGAGTTCCGTCTGCGCAGGTCAGGTCGTACGGAATGCCCTGTTCTTCTGGACACCCGCGCCGGGTCGGCCCGACAATCGGGTCTGTGACGTCCTCCTTCGAGTTCCACACGTATCCCGCTCGGCTGTCCGACGCCGAGCGCGACCGTGTGCTCGGGGTGCTCAGAGAGGGCGCGGCCCAGGGGAAGTTGTCGCACGACACCTTCGTGCGCCGGATGGAACTCGCCCTGGTCGCCCGCCGCTCCGAGGAACTGGCCGTCCTCACCTCCGATCTGGAGACCGAGAGCCGCCGGGCGCGGGGACTGTTCGGTGCGGTGGAGCGGGCGTCGGCGTTCACGGTACGGCTGCGCAGGGCGTGGCAGTCGGAGCGGCTGCCGAAGCTGCTGTTCCCCGAGCCGGGTCCGTACCCGCTGCGGATCGGCCGTGATCCCGCGAACGGGCTCCGGCTCAGCCACGAGACGGTCTCGCGCGTGCACGCCGAACTCTCCGTGCAGGGCGGCAGGTGGACCCTGCGCGACCTCGGCTCGACCAACGGGACGTCCGTCAACGGGCGCCGGGTCACGGGAGCCGTCCCGGTGCGGGACGGGGACCAGGTGAGCTTCGGACGGATGAGCTTCCGGCTCTCGGCGCGCTGAAGCTGCCCGCAAGGGCAGGGGTGGGGATAACCGCAGGACGGCCCGGCCGCTGGTACCAGTGACCGGGAGGGCCCGGACCGGGACGCTTGATCACGAAGCGGAAAGCGTCCTGGGGAGGGAACCACAATGGCCGGCAGCAGTCAGCCGATCACGGTCCGAATCGCGCGTTGGTGTGCCACACATCCATGGCGAGCCATCGCCGGCTGGCTGATGCTGCTCGTCGTATGCGTCGGCGCGGGCAGCGCGGTGGGCATGAACAAGGGGCAGTTCTCCGACTTCTGGATCGGTGAGGCGGGCCGGGCCGAGTCCATCGCCGCCGACGGCGGACTCACCCCGGCGCCCGTCGAGCGGGTGCTGATCACGGCGGAGCGCGGGAAGCCCGGTGCCGCTGCCGCCGAAGACGCCGCACGCGACGTACGCCGGCGGATGGAGGACCTGCCCACCGTTGCCTCGGTCGCCGCGCCGAAGGCCTCCGCGGACGGCTCCGCGCTCATGGTCGCCGTCACCCTGCGCGGGGACAAGGAGACCGCCAAGGAGGACGTCGACGCGCTGCTGAAGCAGACCGAGGCCGTGCAGAGCGAGCACCGTGACCTGCGGATCGAACAGACCGGCAGCGCCTCGATCTCCAACGGGGTCAACGACAAGCAGGGCAAGGACCTTCAGCGCACCGAGATGATCAGCCTGCCGGTCACGTTCATCATCCTGTTCGTCGTCTTCGGGTCGGTCCTGGCGGCCGGCATTCCGGTACTGCTCGCCCTCTTCGCCTTCGGCGGAGCGGTGGGCCTGTACGGACTCGCCTCCTGGATCACCCCCGACGCGGGCGGCGCGGCGCTGAGCGTCATCTTCATGCTCGGCATGGCGGTCGGCGTCGATTACTCGCTCTTCTACCTGAAGCGCGCCCGTGAGGAGCGCGAGCGCACGGGCGGCACGATCAGCCACGCCGCAGCCGTCGAACTGGCCGCCGCCACCTCGGGGCGTGCCGTCGTCGACTCGGGCCTGGCGGTCGCCCTCGCGCTCGGCGGCCTGTACCTGATGGACGACGTGATCTTCTCGTCGATCGCCACCGGGGCCATCCTCGTCACCCTCGTCGCGGTGGCCGGATCACTGACCGTACTGCCCGCCCTGCTCGCCAAGCTGGGACAACGGACGGACGGCCGCAGGGGCCGGCGCCGCGCGGCACGCCGTGCGGCCGGTGGGGGCGCGGCGCACGCCGGGGAGCAGAGCCGCCTGTGGTCCGCCCTCCTGCGACCCGTCATGCGCAGGCCGCTCGCGACCCTGCTCGTCGGGCTCGCCGCCACGGCGGCTCTCGCCCTGCCCACGCTCAACATGAAGCTCGGCACCGAGGGCAAGGACACGTTCCCCGACAGCGTGGCCGCCATGGCGACGTACGACCGGCTGACGGCCGCCTATCCGGCCGAGGGGACCGCGCACCTCGTCCTCGTACGGTCGGACGCGGCCCACGCGGACGAGGCGAAGGCCGCCCTGCGCCGGCTCGCCGACCGGACCAGGGACAACAACGAACTCTTCGCCCAGGACGGCACCGCACCGCAACTGCGCACCTCCGGGGACGGGCGTTCCGCCATGCTGACGCTGCCCGTCCCGTACGCCGAGAACTCCGAACCGGCGGACCGCTCCCTGGCGTTGCTGCGCGGTGAGCTCGTACCTGCGACCGTCGGCAAGGTCGCGGGCACCGAGGCCGCCGTCAGCGGGGAGATCGCCTACGGCGCGGACTACGCCGCGCACCAGGAGAAGCGGCTGCCCTGGGTGATCCTCTTCGTGTCGCTGGCGACCCTCGCCATCATGTACACCGCGTTCCGCTCCGTCGTCATGGCCGTGCTCAGCATGCTGCTCAACCTCGCCGCGGTGATGGTCTCCTGGGGCGTACTGACGCTGGTCTTCCAGGGCACCTGGGCCGAGGGGATCCTCGGCTTCGAGTCCACCGGATTCGTCGGATCCCGTACGCCGCTGCTGGTGTTCGCCATCCTGGTGGGCCTGTCCACCGACTACCAGATCTTCGTGGTCAGCCGGATCAGGGAGGCCGTGCGACGCGGCGTACCGACGCGCGACGCGGTGGTGGAGGGGATCACCGGCTCCGCGAGTGTCGTCACCAGCGCCGCCGTCATCATGGTGTCGGTCTTCATCAGCTTCCTTTTCATCGACCGCATCGAGATGAAGCAGATCGCCGTGGGACTCACGGTGGCGGTGCTCTTCGACGCGATCGTGCTGCGGGCGCTGATCCTGCCCTCGGCGATGGCGCTCCTCGGAGACCGCTGCTGGTGGCGCCCGCGGACCGCGGGTGCCGGCCCCGGGCGGCCGGCCGGCGATCTGCCCCGCCCCGTCACTTCTGGTGCAGGCTCCGCCCGGCGAGAGTGAGGAAGGCCTCTCCGACGGCCTCGGAGGGCGTCGGACGGGCGTGGATGTGGCGGGCGACGTCGGAGGGTTCGGCGTCCCCGGCAGGAGGTCGCCGACCACGCGGATGCCCGGTACGGCCTGTGTGGCGCTCCCGGTGGACCCGCCCTGGCGGGGCGCCATGACGTCTTCTCCCGCGTCGGGCTGACGCGAGCGGCGGCGACGTTCGCCGACCTGCTGCGCGACGCGTGGCCGCACGCCGTCCCCCGTGCGCACGAGCCCTGCGCCACGGAGCACGCGGCGCGCCGCTGGGACGGATTCACCGCACCGCGGGGCCCGCGGGTGCGGCCGTACGGGACACCGCGTGCTCAAGGCCGGCAACCAGGGAAGGGGGCACCGCGCCGCTGGTCGCCGAGGCGCATTCCAGGGCGCGTACATAGTGATGGTGTGCGGTGGCCCGGTCGCCGGTCACTTCCGCGCACCTGCCCGCACCGGCCAGGGTGTGACACAGCCGTGGATGCGCCGGCCCGAGCGCGGCACGCTCCACGGCGGCGGCCTGCTGGTAGAGCCCACCCGCCCTCCGCCTGTCGCCGAGCTGCTCCAGGACCGACGCCAGTCCCGCCCAACTGCGAGCGGTGTGCGGATGCACCGTGCCGAGCGTGCGGGTCCTGATGTCGACCGCCTTCGCGTAGCTGTTCCTGGCATCGGTGAGACTGTTCCGGAGCGAATGCAGCCGGCCCATGGAGTGGTAGGAACGGGCGACTTCCGGGTGAGGCTCCCCGAACCGCTCGAGCCGCGACTCCAGAGCGGCCGTGTGCAGTTCCTCGGCCTCGTCCAGGCGGCCGAGGTCGGCCAGGGCGTTGCCGTAACCGGACTGGGTCCACACGATGTCGTGATGTGCGGGCCGGAGCCCGTCGTAGACCCTGAGGGCCTCCTGGAAGTACCGCACGGCGGCTCCGCTCCTGCCGAGATCACGCAGCACATCACCGATGCCGGTGAGGGCCCAGGCGACACTCCGGTCCTGCGGGCCGAACGCGTCCCGGGAGAGGCGGTACGCCTGAACGTGCAGACGCAGGGCGGTGCGAGGAGAGCCGAGCTCGGTCCAGGCGATGGACAGGTCGTTCAGCGCCGCCGGCAGGAGTGCCGGATCCACCTGCTGACCCAGCGCTCGGTAGATCTCGGAAGCGGCTTCGAAGAGGGGCAGACACACATGCATTTCGCCGATGCTCCAGACGAACCGGCCGCAGGCGTGGGCCGAGTCCGCGAGCAGTACGTCGGTGAACCCGAGCCGTCTCCCTTGGCGGACGACGGACAGAACGTGCGAGAACAGCGGCGCCGCCTCGGCCCTGGCCGAGATGTCCCAGGGCCTGTCCGGGAATCTGTCGTTGATGACGCGCAGCAGGGCACGGAGAGTCTGCTCCGAGCGCTCACTTCCCACGCTCTCCCGCACGAGCGCCTGCACCAGGTAGTGCACGGAGAGCGTGTCCCCGGTGGTGTTGGTCGACGCGAGCGAATAGCGGCGCAGCGCCGCGAGCCCTTCGTTGAACTCCAGGCCGCCCAGTCCGGTCGCCTCGCGCAGGAGAGGCACGGGGATCGCCGCATGGTCCAGATAACAGGCAGACTCGAGAATGGCCGACGAGGCTCCGGTGATCGATGCCGCCCCCTCGATCGCCGCGTCGACGGCCCGCAGTACGCCGAAGCGGTTGGTGCGCAGCAGCCCAGAGCGTTCCAGAATGATCCTCGGGGACTCCTGGAGGTACGTCAGGTACTCGGAGAATTCCAGCCGGGTCGCCTGGATGTAGCTGGCCGCCTGTTCGAGCGCCAGGGGAAGGCACCCCAGCTCGGTGGCGACCAGACGGGCACTGTCGAGCTCGTTCCGTCTGCCGGTGCGGTCGACCAGATAAGCCGAACTGGCCTGGATGGAGGGGACGTCCACCTCCAGCACGCTGTCCTGGTACTCCTCCCAGATCGGGTCGTTGGAGCTGAGCAGCACGTGGTTCCGTCGCGTGGTCCGGGGGAGCAGGGAGAACAACAGGTCGGAGTGGTTGGCGTTGTCGAAGATGACGAGCCACCGCCGCTTGTTCTCCAGCCACTGCTTGAGATCGTTGGCGATGGCCAGCTGCGTTCGCTGCCGTTCCGGTTCCACCAGCCGCAGTGCGTTGGCCAGTTCGATGAAACTGGCCACCAGGTCTTCCGGCGTGGTCGCCGTGACCCACCAGACGATGCGGTACTTCCCGCGGTAGCGGTGTGCGTACTGGGCCGACGCCTGCGATTTGCCGACCCCCGGCATGCCGACAAGGACGCACACCCCGCGGTGTTCCCGCCGCCTGGCCAGGACGGCCTTCCTGATGGCGGCGATCTGCTGGTCCTCCGCTATGAGGTTGTTGCGAACCGCCAGTGGTACGTAGTAGGCCTCGTCCGCTCTCCGGAACATCCCGGACAGGGCGCGCACCAGCCTGTTCTGCAGCAGGGTGACGGCTCCGCCGACGACCAGCGTCCCGGCGGTGGTGATGAGCCAGAAGAGGGCGGAGTGCCACATGGCGCCTCCTACAAGGTGAATGTGGGGCCGAGACCGTCCTCCAGGACGCCCTTTCCGTTCATCGACCGCTCTCTGTACGCCTCGAACGCCTTCAGCGGCATGATCCGGTTGAAACCCAGCACCATCGACTCCGGCGGCACGGATTTCGTGAGGGTCGCTCCGGCCGCCACGTAACTGCCCGCCCCCAGCGTGATGCCGCCGACCAGAGTGGCGCCGATGCCGACCACGACGTCGTCCTCCAGGACGGGGGACGGCTCGTCGCGGGACCAGTCGAGCGGGCGGCTGTACTTGTGGGCGATGTGCCCCATCATCGTCACGTTGTCCCCGATGACCACGCGCACCGGAACGAATCCCGCGATACGGCAGTTCTGCCCGATGGACACGTCGTCGTAGATCTTCGCGCCGTACAGCAGCATGGTGGCGTCACCCACGCGGCTGCGCGCTCCCAGCCGGACGTAGTCGTCGATGAAGACATCGGCTCCCACCGTCGCCCCCTCGTAGACCAGGACGTGGCTGCCGATGACGGTACGGTCGCCGATCCGCACCGCGGCGACGTCGTCGGCGCGGGCGGCGGCCGGCCGGTCCGTGTACTGAACGTTGAGCCGCTTGTGTTCCGCCCCCAGAACGCTGAAGTACCCCACGCTCACGTCGTCTCCGAGGTCAACGTTCCGGCGGATGACGAAGTCGCTCATCCCGCCTTCCCGGGGACCGCGACCGACAGCAGCCACTGCACGGTGGCATCGATGACGTCCGCCTGATGCTCCAGGAACCCGTGCCCGGCACCGGGAAGCGACAGGAGAGTGCCTTGTGCGGCCGACGCCATGGCCTCGGCGGTGTAGTGGAACGGCACCAACTGGTCCGCCGTCCCGTGCGCCGCGAAGACCGGAAGACGCAGACCGGCGAGTACGCCCCCGAGGTCCGTCCGCTCCATCTCCTCGACGAGATCGCGGCCGAGCTTGAAACCGTCGAGAACGACGTGATCGGCCTCGCCGTCGGCGAGCTGCTGCTGGGTACGCTCGTTGATCGCTGTCCTGGACCACGCCGTTCCGGGGCGGATGAATGTTCCGCACGCGTTGACAACGGGGTTCCAGAGGGCCAGAGCGTGCAGGTCCGAGGCGCCGTCCGCGGCGAGCCTGACTGCCGAGAGAGCACCGAAACTCGTGGCGATGAGGAGAACGGGTAAGTCCCCTCTCGACGCGGCGAAGGAGTGGGCCGCCCTCAGATCGTCGAACTCTCCCTGAATGGTCATCCGGTCGGAGGGGATCTGGCTCGCACCATGTCCTCGATAGTCGAACCTCAGTACGTTGAATCGCTCTTTTGTGAGACGTTCCGCGGTCCGGCGGTGCAGGCCTTCGTATTCGTCCTTGTCGGCCATCAGGCCGTGGCACATGATCACATGGGCGACGGGCGCGCCGTCCGCTTCCTCCCAGACGTAGGAAAGCGTGTGGCCGTCGGTGGTCAGAATCTTCTCGGGCATGGCACCCCTGGTGACTTGAGCGTTCCGCTCGGATAATCGATGTAGGGAAGCGTCATGCGCGTTCCCCAGTCGTAGATCTGGTAATGGAAGTGTTGGTAGGGGGCGATGCGCCCGAGGGTCTCCACCTTCTTGGCATCGGCGTGCATGCCGTGCAGGGAGTTGAGCTGGTGCGTGATCGCGGAGATCCGTCGCTCGTGCAGTTGTGGATGCTTGGACAGTCCGTTGGGGCTTTCACGGTACCGGTAGAGGTACTGCGGTATGTGCCGGATCTCCTGACCGGTGGCATGAGCCCGGACCGCGAATTCCGTCAGCTCGGCACAGGGCAGGTGTTCGTCGAACGCCCCGCCGTCCAGGAGGTAGCGGCGGGCCGCCGCCAGGGGATGCCCGACAAAGATGGAGTGGAAAATGGGGTTGTACGGACTGGTCCGGTAGTCCCGGTAGAGCTCGTAGTACGCCGTGGAGCAGATCGCCCGCAGTTGACTCCGCATGTCGGGCGCGTACTTGACGGAATTCGCGAACAGCACGGTGGCGGAAGGATATTGTTCGGCCGCCCGTGCGAAAGCGAGCAGACACGATGCGACGAGCAGATCGTCGCCGTCCAGGAACAGAACCAGGTCCGCGGTGGCTTCCGCGGCCCCCGCGTTGCGCGCGGCTCCGACCGTTGCCTCCGGGGGGAGTTCCACTCGTTTCACGAACCCCTCGTGGAATCCGCGCGTGCCACGGCTCGGGACGGGCGCGAATGTGTTCGTGCGTCCGGCCTCGTGAACGACGACGATCTCGAACTGATCGCGGGGCAGGGTCTGGCGCGCGAGACTGCCGACGGCGTGGGAGACCAATCGCTCACTGATTCCGTGGGCCGTGACCACTACGGTGATTTTCGGGCGTCTCTTCATCGACCAGCCCTACAGGCGGGGAATCCGGGAACGAGCGGGCGCCAACCATAGGCTCCTGCCCGGTCGGCCGACAAGGCATCGTATGAGCCATGCACGGTCGTGGGGGGGGGGGGGGGGCCGCCCCCCCCCCCCCCGCGAAGGGGGGCCCGCGCGGGGGGCCCGGGGGCCGGGGGCCCCGGGC